>NZ_JAKUDW010000209.1:0-2380 GCF_022662595.1 Bacillus cereus group sp. BfR-BA-01524
GCAAGGAATTATCGGTCCAACAGGAGCACAAGGAATTAGAGGCCCCCAAGGAAATACAGGGGAAATTGGTATAACAGGACCTCAAGGAGTCCAAGGAGCGCAAGGTAGTCAAGGGCCCCAAGGTCCACAAGGAAATGTTGGAATTACAGGTGCAACGGGTGAAACTGGGGCTACTGGAGCAACCGGGGCAACTGGACCACAAGGTGTGCAAGGAGTGCAAGGGATTACGGGAATACAAGGAATAACGGGAACGACAGGCAATACAGGTGCAACGGGTCCGCAAGGAATACAAGGGATACAAGGAGTTCAAGGTTTGCAAGGCCCAACTGGAGCAAGTGGAGTGACAGGTGCTAGTGGTAGTATAGGACCAATTGGAGCGCAAGGTAGTCAGGGGCAAAACGGAGCGGTTGGACCTACAGGTGCAACTGGTAGCGTAGGAGCAATAGGCTTCTCGGGAATAGTAGGAGCGACTGGAGCGACTGGTTTACCTAGTGGGGGCGGTTATTTCTTTTCCACTGCAACGAGTGCAATTGCAGCGAATGCGCTAATACCAATCAATTCTGGTTCTACAATTTTTGGATCAGGAATTAGTTTAACAAGTGCAACAACTGTAACGTTGAGTACGCCGGGAATATATTTAGTAAGTTATTATTTTCAAGGTGATCCAACTAGTGGGAATGAAACGATTTCAGTAAGGCTGACGTTAAATGGAACACAAGTCGCAGGGAGTTTTATTTTTTATGTTACAGCAGGTTTTGTATTGGAACCAGCGATTTCTAATATGATGATAATTCAAGTTACTTCTTCAAATTCCACCTTGTCATTACAAAATGGTCTATTAGCTATTGGTCATGTAACGACATTAGCGGGAGTAATAACAGCTAGCTTAAACATATTACAAATAGTTTGATGCGTTACAAACGGGAGGAGATGCTTGTGAAGAATCAAGATAAGTGTAGCAAGTTTCAAGCACCTATTCCTTTTCCGTCGCCAGGTATTACGGGGCCCACTGGTCCAACCGGTCCAACCGGTTCTTTAGGTGGACCAACTGGACCACAAGGAATACAAGGCGTACAAGGTCCAATCGGTCCAACTGGTCCTCAAGGAATACAAGGAGTGCAAGGGGTGCAGGGAGAAAATGGTCCAACAGGCCCAACGGGTTTAACTGGACCACAAGGTTTTCAAGGTAATCAAGGACCTATGGGAGAACAAGGGCCACAGGGAATACAAGGTGTTCAAGGAATTCAAGGTGAAAGAGGTCCGACTGGTCCAACTGGTATTCAAGGGATACAAGGAATTCCTGGTCCAATTGGTCCAACTGGTTCAACAGGAATACAAGGCATACAAGGAATACAAGGTGAAATCGGTTTAACAGGTCCAACAGGAATACAAGGTATACAAGGAGTGCAAGGAGAAAATGGTCCAACCGGTCCAACTGGAAATACTGGTATACAAGGTGTGCAAGGTAATTTAGGAAGTAGTGGTTTACAAGGTGTAACAGGAATACAAGGAATACAGGGTCCGATTGGTCCAACCGGCCCAACGGGTTCTCAAGGGATTCAAGGGGAACAGGGTCTAATAGGGCCACAAGGAGAAACTGGTGTTCAAGGTTTACAAGGTCCCCAGGGAGAAATGGGGCAGGTAGGTCCAACAGGTTCTCAAGGAATCCAAGGAGTGCAAGGTGAAATCGGTCCAACCGGCCCGACTGGTTTACAAGGTGATCCCGGTCCAACCGGCCTGACAGGAGCAACTGGGATAACTGGTCCGACAGGTTCTGCAACAGGCCCCACAGGAGCAACCGGTCCAACGGGTCCACCGGGAGGCCCAACCGGTCCAACAGGTCCAGCAGGATCACCAGGGGGTCCAACCGGTCCGACTGGAGCAACAGGGGCAACAGGGGCGACCGGAGCAACAGGAGCAACTGGAATCCAAGGAGTGCAAGGAATACAGGGGCCAACAGGAGCAACCGGTTTAACAGGTTTGCAAGGAGTGCAGGGACCAATGGGGGCAACAGGTCCAACGGGTGATCAAGGCATTCAAGGTCCACAAGGGATACAAGGAGTAACCGGCCCGGCAGGTCCGCAAGGTCTACAAGGTATACAAGGAACAATCGGCCCAACAGGTCCGACAGGTCCACAAGGAGTGCAAGGGGTACAGGGGCCAATCGGTCCAACCGGCCCTCAAGGGATACAAGGGATACAAGGTGAGCAAGGAGTAAGGGGAGCGACAGGTCCAACTGGTTTACAAGGTCTACAAGGAATCCAAGGTCCGAGTGGCCCAACCGGCCCACAAGGAGTGCAAGGAATCCAAGGTCCGAGTGGCATAACAGGCCCAACCGGTCCACAAGGAATTCAAGGTATTCAGGGACCACAAGGAAGTA
>NZ_JAKUDW010000210.1:0-2300 GCF_022662595.1 Bacillus cereus group sp. BfR-BA-01524
ACCAATTGCAAAAATGAGTGCTAAATTATCAAAAACTGCTGCACCGGCCTGTGCCATAACAGGAATATCAAATACATCTGGTTGCCCTAAACGAAGCAATAATCCTGCTGCTGGTAGTACGGCGATTGGAAGCATTAACGCTTTACCAATACGTTGTAAAAACTGCAACATTTTAATTCCCCCTATCAAATTTATGAAATCGTTATCATTATAAGCACGCCTTAGAAAACGCTTTCTATTTACATAACTATAATAACATATAGTTGTATAGATGTGTAGTTTTTATTTTTGAATTTTTTATGGATAAATCTCCTATTTCCAAACTGTTATATAAAAGGAAAATTCTCCTTTTTAAAATACAGAATACTCGAAACGAAAGACCTATTATAGCACATTGAACTTTCGTTTTATCATTCCACTTTTTCATGTTATTATTTATTTCCGAGCATATCGGGAAAAGTAAACTTAGTTAATTCAAAATAGGAGCGTTGGTACTATGCAGTGCATTGAAACAAACAACTTACAACAGTTGTTAGAACAAGTAAAACCATATACGAAAAAAGGAAAACTTGCTACTTATATCCCCGAACTAGGAAATGCAAATCCAGACGATTTAGGGATTGCCATTTTCCATAAAGAAACAGAATATATCCATGCTGGCAACTCACAAACACTATTTACTCTTCAAAGTATTTCTAAAGTAATTACACTTGCCCTTGCCCTTTTAGACCGTGGTGAAGAATATGTATTTTCTAAAGTTGGAATGGAACCAACGGGTGACCCATTTAATTCTATTATTAAATTAGAAACGACAAGTCCGTCCAAACCCCTTAATCCAATGATTAATGCAGGAGCATTAGCTATTACAAGCATGTTAGCAGGAAAAGATAACGAGGAAAAAATGGAACGTATTCTTCATTTTGTACGTGAAATAACAGATAACCCTACTATTAATTATTCCTCTAAAGTTGCCGATTCAGAATTAGAGACAGCTTATCTAAATCGTTCGCTTTGCTATTATATGAAACAAAACGGTATTATCGATTGTGATATTGAAGAACTTATGGATTTATATACTCGTCAATGCGCAGTTGAAATAAACTGCATCGATTTAGCACGTATCGGCTTAATTTTTGCAATGGATGGATATGATCCATATAAGAAAAAACAAATTATCCCTAAACATATTACAAAAATTTGCAAAACATTTATGGTCACATGTGGTATGTATAACGAATCTGGTGAATTTGCAATCCGTGTTGGTATCCCTGCAAAAAGTGGTGTAGCGGGTGGTATTTTCGGCTGCGTAAAAGGCGATATGGGAATCGGCATTTTCGGACCGGCTTTAGATGCAAACGGAAATAGTATTGCTGGTTTTAAAATTCTTGAACTTCTTTCTGCTCAAGAAGGCTGGAGTATTTTTTAATCGCGAGTTATCCTGCTATACTAGCAGGATTTTTTATTTCACCAAAACCTCACTTTTGTCAGTTATCAATCCTCTTACAAAAACAGTGCTGAAAGTTTCTCTATATCATGCATATTTGTTCCCCCCTCCTGAATAATATAGTACAACCTAGCGCTATATGTGGAGGTGTGAAAGATGAAACTAATATTTCAAATGGGAAAACAACCTGTTCTTGAAAAAACAATCCTTCTTTTTATATTGAGTATTGTAGAAAGCTTGAAGTTAAAAGTTGTTTCACTCGACGAAGCTCACCGATACATATTCAATTTAGAAGTACTTGAATTATTAATGGATCGGAACATCGATGATCAAGTACTTGAACTTATTCATTTCGGGATGGGACTTGAAGACATTCATCATGTGCTTCCTGAAGAACTTGAGCACACGATTGAGGAATTAAAGTGGCTTTGCATCCAAGTGTTAAGTGAATACAGTATGCATGAAGAATCAGAACAATTAATTGAAGACATACGCTAAAAAGCACCTATGTAGTATGTAGGTGCTTTTTATTTATTAAGAAGTAAATATCCGATGTCGATATATGCAACTTATTCAAGTATTTCCGAGGAAATGCTCGAACATTGCTTTTCTATTTTCACAACAACTGATCAATCCCAATAAGTATTAATAACACTCCTGCAATAACCGTAGCCCATTTCCCTAAGTATGCTGCTAAATATCGTTTTCCTACATACGCAAAACCGCTTATGCAAATAAAACTAAACACCCCAGAAATAGTCGCTGTAAGCCAAAGATTTAAATTTGTTACCCCTGCATCAAACCCACCTGCAATATTATTAATAGATAATGCAACTCCTAAAACAAGTGCTTCAGA
>NZ_JAKUDW010000211.1:0-2264 GCF_022662595.1 Bacillus cereus group sp. BfR-BA-01524
GGGTAATGAACTCTTGTCTTCAAACCAAAAACACCTCCATTGAATTTGCATACTTAGTATGCGAATTCAGGAGGTGTTTTTTTCATGTACCACTATTCGGGTTCACTTCAATTAATGGGGAGGTTTTTTTGACGAATTGTGGCAAAAAGAAATAGCTAAAGGTGTGTTATACTAGAGAGCGAGGTGTTTGGTGATGAAAAAGAAAATGATGTTACATTGGTTTGAGCAGGGAAGCATTGCAATTCCAAAATTGCTTATGATGCATTATAAAAAATTAGGTTTAAATGAGACGGAATTTATGGTTGTACTTCATGTACATACATTTTTAGAATCAGGTAATTCGTTTCCGACTCCTTCAGAGATTTCTGAACGGATGACGATAACGGAAATGAAATGTATGGAAGTAATTCAAGCGTTGATTCAAAAAGGTTTTTTATCACTAGAAGGTGGACAAAGATCAGAAGCGATGATGTGCGAAAGTTATTCTTTACAACCGTTATGGGAAAAAATATTACATTTCTTAATGGATGAATCAATAGAGGAAGAGCAAAAAGAGAAAAAACAGCTGCAAGTAAATTTATATACAGTATTTGAAAAAGAATTTGGAAGACCACTTTCGCCGTTCGAATGTGAAACGTTAGGCATGTGGGAGGACCAAGATCAACATCATCCAAATTTAATTCAAGCGGCTCTTAGAGAAGCTGTAATGAGTGGAAAACTAAATTTCCGATATATTGATCGTATTTTATTTGAGTGGAAAAAGAATGGAATTAAAACGGTAGATCAGGCTCAAAATCAAGGTCAAAAATTTAGAGCGAATCAACAAAGAGCACAACAAATGACAAAACAAGAGACGAAATTTACTGGAAAAGTGCCTTTTTATAATTGGTTGGAGCAGTGATATAGGAGGAGAAATATGCTTAACAAAACGCAAATCCGTTATTGTTTAGATACAATGGCGGATATGTATCCAGAAGCGCATTGTGAATTGGTTCATGATAATCCATTTGAACTTGTAATCGCGGTGGCGTTATCTGCACAATGTACAGATGTACTTGTAAATAAAGTGACAAGAAATTTATTTCAAAAATATAAAACACCAGAAGATTATTTAAGTGTTTCTCTAGAAGAATTACAACAAGATATACGCTCTATCGGATTGTATAGAAATAAAGCAAAAAACATTCAAAAATTATGCCGAATGTTATTAGACGACTATAATGGGGAAGTACCGAGCGATCGAGATGAACTTACGAAATTACCCGGTGTAGGAAGGAAAACAGCGAATGTTGTAGTTTCCGTAGCGTTTGGGATTCCTGCAATTGCTGTTGATACACATGTGGAGCGAGTGAGTAAACGATTAGCGATTTGTAGATGGAAAGATTCTGTGTTAGAAGTAGAAAAAACGTTAATGAAGAAAGTACCGATGGATGAGTGGGGAGTTACGCATCATCGTATGATTTTCTTTGGACGTTATCATTGTAAAGCACAACGACCGCAATGTGAGGAGTGCAGACTGTTAGAAGTATGTCGTGAAGGAAAGAAGCGAATGAAGGTGAAATAAGGGATGGAGCGAGTTATAGAAATACCGAAAGAATTTCACTGCTTACCATTTTTTAAAGAAAGCGTAAATTCAATTGAGTATCATACAGACGAGTCTTTTGAAGAAATAATACAAAATACTTACTTTATATTTGATATTGAAAGACAGTATGAGCCATGGAAGGAAATTGAAAAAAGTATTCCAGCGATGTTGAATGTATGGAAAAATAAGCATGAAGACATTGCTATACTGTTTCGAAATAGAAATAAGCAAGAGGCTGAGGGGCCAATGATTCTTTTTGCAGCTCACTTGTTATCGGTTGTCTATTGGCTAAATGAGCAACCTGTTCATAGTTTGAATGAAATGCAAATAAATACGAATAAATTAAAAGTGCAACCTGTTAATTTTATGGAAAGATATTCATTCATAATAAAGAAACCGAGTAATTATCATTCTTATATTCAATTAGCGCAGTTGTATATCGAAATAGAAAAGCTGTATGTAAAAAAAATGATAACAAAAAAGAAGTCCGCTTCTCGTTAAGAGAAACGGACTTCTTTTTTGTTTATTAGGACTCTGTTGTAATAACAGTACCGTCTGCGTGAGGTGTATCTCCTCCGGTATTTTGATGTTGCTGTTCTTGTTGTTTCTTAGCTTCTTCTTCAGCTTTTTTCTTGGCCTCTTCATCAGCTTTCTTCTTAGCTTCTTCATCAGCTTTTTT
>NZ_JAKUDW010000212.1:0-2243 GCF_022662595.1 Bacillus cereus group sp. BfR-BA-01524
CACTTTTTATAGTAATTCAAACACTCCCGCTGCTCCCATTCCGCCGCCAATACACATTGTTACGATACCGAATTGTTCGTTGCGGCGTTTCATTTCGTGAATAAGAGATAGTGTTAGTTTTGCTCCTGTACAGCCAAGTGGATGTCCAAGTGCGATTGCACCACCGTTTACGTTTACTTTTTCTTCATCTAAACCAAGTTCACGAATAACTTGGATCGATTGAGAAGCGAATGCTTCATTTAGTTCGAATAAGCCAATATCAGATAGCTCTAAGCCAGCTAGTTTTAACGCTTTTGGAATTGCAGCGATTGGGCCGATTCCCATTACTTCTGGTGGTACGCCAGCTACTGCAAATGAACGGAATTTCGCAAGTGGCTTCATGCCATCGCTCACTGCTTTTTCACGATCCATTAATAGTACAGATGCTGCACCGTCACTCATTTGTGAAGAGTTACCAGCTGTTACAGAACCGCGAACGTTAAATGCTGGACGTAATTTACCTAAAATGTCTAGCGTCGTCTCTGCTCTTACACCTTCGTCTTGTGCGAAAATGATTGTTTCTTCTTGCAGTTTATTGTTTGAGCCAACCGAGCGTAATGTCACATCTACAGATACTGTTTCATCAGCAAAGTTTCCTGCCGCTAATGCTTTGGCAGCACGTTGATGACTTCTTACTGCAAATGCATCTTGCTCTTCACGAGAAATTCCATATTTCACAGCAACTTGCTCTGCTGTATGTCCCATACCCATATAATATTCTGGAGCTGCTTCTACAAGGCGACTGTTCGGACGAACAACGTGTCCCATCATTGGAACTAAACTCATTGATTCCGCTCCGCCTGATAATACAGCTTCAGAGTGACCAAGCATAATGCGCTCTGCTCCGTAAGCGATACTTTGTAAACCAGAAGAACAGTAACGGTTAATTGTAATAGCTGGAACATCGTAAGAAAGTCCTGCTAGTCCGCCGATATTACGAGCCATATTTAAACCTTGTTCTGCTTCTGGCATCGCACAACCGAAAATTAAATCATCGATTGGTCCTTCATAATTTGCACGCTTTAACGTTTCCTTTACTACTAACGCCCCTAGATCGTCAGGACGAACTGTTTTTAATGAACCCCTCTTTGCTTTTCCAATTGGTGTTCTTGCTCCCGCAACAATGACAGCTTCTCTCATGAACGATATCTCCCCTCGTTATTAGTTACGTAATGGCTTTCCTTTTACAAGCATGTGCTGCATTCTTGCTTGTGATTTCATCTCACTTACTAAGCTAATAAATGCTTCACGTTCTACATCTAATAAATACTGCTCATCAACTTCTGTTCCGTACGGCACTTTTCCGCCCGCAATGACATATGCAAGTTTCTTCGCAATGTGAAGATCATGTTCAGAAATGTAACCTGATAAATGCATTGCTTCTGCACCAAGTACAAGAGTTGCATATCCTGTTTCACCAACAACTGGTATCTTTTTACGAATCGGTGCTTTATAGCCAGCTTCATATAAAGCAAGTGCTTTCTGTTTCGCATCATATAGTAAGTGATCACCATTCACACTAATACCGTCTTTATCGCCTAAGAAGTTGTTCGATACAGCTTCTTGTGCTGATGTAGAAACTTTCGCCATCGCTACAGATTCGAACACTTTATTCGCAACTTTTTGCAGATCAAACTCTACACCGTTTGGCATTTTATTTAAGTGTTTAATGTATAACTCTTTATTACCGCCTCCGCCAGGGATTAAGCCAACACCAACTTCTACTAAGCCCATATACGTTTCACTAGAAGCTTGAATGCTAGCTGCTGGTAAGCAAACTTCTGTACCTCCGCCAAGCGTCATACCATATGGTGCTGCTACAACTGGCTTAGAAGAGTACTTAATTTTCGTCATTGCATCTTGGAAGTTTTTCACAACCCACTCAATTTCAAAGTAGTTGTCATCTTGCGCTTCCATTAAGATCATTGCTAGGTTCGCACCAACGCAGAAGTTCTTCGATTGGTTACCGATAACAAGACCCTTATAATTCTTTTCTACTTCATCAACAGCGTAGTTAATCATTTGCGTAATATCCATACCGATTGCATTGCTCTTCGAATGGAACTCTAAGCAAAGGATGCCGTCGCCTAAATCAATTAAGCTCGCTCCGCTATTTTTCTTTAATACACCATTTTTCGCTTTTAATTGCTTAAGAGAAATTGCTTTTTTATTACGCTCGATTAGCTTATATTCGCCATTATCAT
>NZ_JAKUDW010000213.1:0-2048 GCF_022662595.1 Bacillus cereus group sp. BfR-BA-01524
GTAATTGATGGATTAACGAATACTGTAATTACTACTATTCCTGTCGGCGTTGAACCGAGGGGAGGGATAGGAGTTAACTTATCTACCAATCTTATATATGTACCAAATCGCGGAAGCAATAACGTGTCTGTAATTAGCGGCGCAACCAATACCGTTATTACCACTATTCCTACTGGAAATCAGCCAGGTAATTTTGGATCAAGGGGAATAGGAGTTAACTCATCTACTAATCGAATTTATACCGTTGTATCCGGTCCTCCTAGCAATGTTACCGTAATTGATGGATTAACGAATACTGTGATTGCTACTATTCCTGTCGGGTTTTCGCCAAATGGAATAGGAATCAATCCTTAAGAACATACTTATACTCAATTTAAATAACGCTTTTATATGAAATTCTTACACATTTTGACACATTGAACACCGTAATCGATTGAAAATTCATAATAATATTAATTTGTTGAATACATCAAATTTCAACATTATGCGACAAAGTTATTTCTCCTCCAGAATCCCTGCCCACGCAGGGATTCTTCCTTTTACTCATTAATTTCCCACTGAATTTTCCTTCTGAACAAAATTCAAATTTGGTCTTACTTTATTAAATTTGAACTCACATTTCCCTCTCTGTGTTGAGTTAAGATAGTCTCTAACGCAGTTGCTATTCCTTCATTAGCAATCCATTGCCCACGTAAGTATCCTGATAAACCTAAATCGCCATTTTCATACGCTTTGTCTGATTCCTTTCTGTTCTCTACTGCTGACTGTTTTAAATGATTGATATATTCTTCAATTACCTTTTTCATTTTCTCTATCCCTCCTAGTCTAGTTCCAGAAATTCTGATCTGGTACGCTTCGAATGAGTTATCCTAATCTTCTGAATACCTTTCCCATGCTCTTCTATTGTTGCATCCCAAGCTTCAGCTTCACTCCTAGCATCAAAGCAATCCATCTTTTGCCGTTCCTCTTTATCGTAAAAATGTACTTCAAAGCTTGGATTGAAAAACTTTTCACTGGTGCTTATAGCGTTGTAGCGGAAACTCCCTATAACATCATCAATAGTTAATTGCTTCATAATCGCATCCCCAGTTATTTAATTTTTTCCGTGATCGTAGTTGAAACACGATCAACTTTTCCACCTTGCCAAGTAATTACTTGTTCCCCGAATCCTGTTACTGGAGGATTCAGTAGCGTAACCTCACCATTCTTGACCACATAAATTTTATTATCAGTAACATTGATTTCAACTTTCGTAGGCTTCATACGACTGAAATCCCCCTTTTTCTTGTTAGATAACTTTTTGTTGCTGCTTAGGTTGTAACTCTTGTTTCATTGACTCAAATTTTATTAACCATGCTTGCCAACGCTTATCGTTTTCTTCTTGCTGCTGGATTGCTACTTCGCAATTACAACCACTCGTTTCAATTACACCTGGGTAAGTTTCTTTACAAATAATCCCTGTATTACGGCATAATGCACACATGCTTATTCCTCCTTATTAGAAACCTAAATTTGTAAGCCTTTGATCAGCTGTTGTAAATTTCAAAACCCTTGAATCCCCTAATAAACGACTAACTGTTTTAGCATCGTATTTATTAAAAAGTTGTTTTCCGGTAAAGTTTGTTGTAGTAAATGTACTCATTCCTTGTCTAGCGTTTGATACCGCATATAAAAGGCGTTGAATGAAATCCGATGCCTGTCTATTCGAATCAGTTGACCCGCTTTCTGCCCCAAGATCATCTAATACCACCAAATCAGCTTGTCCAATTAATTGGACGAAATATTGAAGTGTATATTTACTGCTCTTATCATCAAAAGAATCCATAATCATTCTTGTTATTGCTTCTAATTCAACGTACAAGCAACTTTTCATAAGATTATAATTTTCTTCTTTTTGACTGATATCCCAAAAATATTGATTTAATTCATGAAGCATACTGTATGCTAAGAAACTTTTTGCCGTCCCTTGATTTCCTGTAAATACAACTTTTCTAATTTCTCCGTTCTTTAAATCCTCCAAGGTTTCTTCTACAGCTTTCTTGTGACTA
>NZ_JAKUDW010000214.1:0-2019 GCF_022662595.1 Bacillus cereus group sp. BfR-BA-01524
GAAGCAAAGCCAGTTGTACAAGGTGAAAAATTACCAAACACAGCATCAAATAATGTAGCAATGATGGGATTAAGTGCATGTCTTGTAGCGATAGGTACATTATTTGGTTTGAATCGTCGCAATAAGGTTAAAGTGTAAATAAAATATTTTCCTATAAAGAATGGGATAATTTCATATATTAAAAATGGTAGGTTACTCCTACCATTTTTTGCATGGAGGGATGAAGAATGAAGTTACTCAATTATATCGGTATCATATTGATGGCTATTGGGCTATTCATGGGATCCTATTACGCTGTGGAATGGTATAAAGGAAAAAGCTCTGCTCAAGAATTAACGAAAGAAGAAATAAAGAGCCTTAAAAATATACAAGATACTCAACTTTCTCATGAAACACCTGTAACTTCTCAAATACCTTCTTCTCAAACAGAACATAAAGAAGGTAAAAAGGTAGCGATGTTAAACATACCGAAAATAAAGAAGAAGTTTTCTATATATTGGGGAGCGGATGATACGACTTTGAAAAAAGGAGTTGGTATGTTTGTTAGTGATTTAACGACAACCCCATCTGGAGGAGGACATACTGTACTGAGTGGACATCGAGATACTGTATTTACAGATTTAGGAGAGTTGAAAGAAAAGGATACTCTTGTTTTAGAGTATGATAATAAAACGTACACATATGAAATTCAAAAGACATGGATTACTCATGCGGATGATCGTACTGTTATTATAAAAAAAGAAGAACCGATATTAACACTGACAACTTGTTACCCATTTGATTATATAGGGGATGCACCAGATAGATATATTATCGAGGCGACGTTAACTGGCAGTTATTCAAAGTGAAATTATAGTTTCTGAAAACGGGAGGGGGATATATCAGTTATGTCAAAAAACATTTTAATTGTTGAAGATGAAGACATATTACGTGAAATATTAAAAGATTATTTTTTAAGTGAGCAATATGTAGTGTTTGAAGCGAGGGACGGGAAAGAGGCTTTAGTTGTATTTGAAGAAGAAGAGGTTGATTTAGTTATTTTAGATATTATGTTGCCAGAACTCGATGGATGGTCTGTTTGCCGAAGGATTCGAAAGACGTCCGAGGTGCCTATTATTATGCTAACGGCGCGCGTAGATGAAGACGATACGTTACTTGGTTTTGAACTTGGGGCAAATGACTATGTGACGAAGCCGTATAGTCCGCCAATTTTATTAGCAAGAGCGAAAAGGTTGTTAGAAAGCAGAAAAGTGACAAAGCAACTTTTAGAGAATGAAGATGATACATTATCGATCCACGATATTCACGTTCATTTTCCGTCGCGCACTGTTACGGTAAATCGAACTGATATTAATTTAACGCATACAGAATTTGAAATATTAGCGTATTTCATGAAAAATCAAGGAATCGTTTTAACGCGAGAACAACTCATTTCAAGAATTTGGGGATATGAATTTGCTGGTGATGATCGAACGGTTAATAGTCATATTCGTAATTTAAGAAATAAATTAGGAGAGAAAGCAAAGTACATTACAACTGTAGTACGCACAGGTTATAAATTTGAGGGCAATGTATGAGGAAAGGAATTGTACTAAAATTATTTACTCTTACAACAGCATTGTGCATGTTGATTTTAGCGACGATATTTATTGGACAAACGATATTTTTTAAACAATATTATGCGAATCGAAAAGTGGAAGATATTAAAGTGAATTTAAATTCCTTTGGGAAGAACTATTTAAATCATGCAGGAAATGCAGAAGAAATTCAGAAACTAGAGCAAGACTTTTTAAGAGAAAATAATACGTGGATTACGACATTAGATAAGAACGGGAATTTAAAACATGCAGATGATTTTTATTTTGAAGTAACGATAGATCGTAGGCAACAAAAGAGCTTTGGACAACAAATATTCAAAATTCCCTTAGGTAATCTTGTCAATATAGAGGAGATTGATAATAAATTATCAGAGCATTTTTTAGGGCAAGAAATTTATTTTTCTGGAGTGAGAAAAGAAGA
>NZ_JAKUDW010000215.1:0-2005 GCF_022662595.1 Bacillus cereus group sp. BfR-BA-01524
AAAGATGTATAAAAATGATTTTGATGCATCCTTTTTAGTGAATATATAAAATAATTAACTTAGTGTATTAAATATATGATACATGATTATTTTAATATATTTAAAAGTAAAATGAAATAAGAAACGGATAATTGTCGGAATATATTCGATTTCCGTTCAATTTTATGAAATATGTGTACTTTTTGTTAGATTCCTTCATTTTGTCCATATACAATAAATGTATATAGAAATAAGAAAAGGATGATGTACGTGAAGGACACTGTTTTACAAGAAACGATTTCTCCACAAGAATTACATAAAGTTGTTCAAAAGAATACAGCTTATTATGATTTTAAGTGGGGTAAAGTAGAAAACCCTGCGCAAGGGAATACATGGAATTGGGTAGCCTTTTTCTTCCCAACCTTTTGGTTAGCTTATCGCAAAATGTATAAGTTATTTATTATATTTGCGTTATTGGCTATACCTAGTATAGTTATAACCCCTTTTATAGATATTCCAGAGGGGATTTATGTAACATTTAGTTTAGCTCTTCAATTAGGAATGATGATATTTACTGGATGGCAAGGAAACCGTTTATATTATAAGCAGGCTGTTCGTGTTTTTCGTAAGGGAGAGGATGCGTCTGATCATGAGAAGGCGTATTTCTTACAATCTAAGGGTGGCGCTAGTGTAGCTGGTATGATTGGTTTACAAGTTATAGTCGGGATTGTGTTTGGCGGAGCTATGCTCGGACTTTCTCTTTTACCAACTGAGCCGAATATTAAAAACGTTGTTCGTTCAACTGGTGAAGGGGTTACTTTAGAGATTATGACTGATAATCCAACCTGGAAGTTTGTGAAGAAAGAAAAAGATTATGATGTAGTAGAGTTTACTGGTTATGATTATACAGAGAAGAAAAACGTGAAAATTAAATTTGCTGTTTATTTCGATGAAGATTATTTCGAGTGGCAAGAGGTATATGAAAATAATAAGAAGTTAAGTGAAGAAGAAGTAGAAGAATATCAAATTTACATTGAAGAAAATAATTGGGGTTTCTAGAGGGAACTCGTTCATTTTGAAAAGAAGAATCTTGTGAAGGTTCTTCTTTTATTTATTAGGGGGGAGAGAAATGATTTCAGCATTAATAGAAGCTCTAATAGGATCTATTAGTTTAAGTACGGGTTTACACACGAAAAAGATTGATGCTAACATACTTTACTTGCAGCAGTATGAATGGTTTCGAATGATGTATGAAGACGAGAAGTATCGAAAATTATTTATTACGAACTACAAAGTTCGTTCATATTTACAAAGTAAGTTAAGAGTTCGATTGCTCGTAAAAAATAAAAATGCACAACGAAGATTTTTAAAATTAGTAGAAGAACAAATAGAAAAAAGGCATACGAATTGAAAATTTGTAAAATACAATAAAAAATGAGAATTTGAGGTAGGCTTGTCAATGACGTGAGACTATGGCACTATAAAGAAATGCTATACAAATTTTATTTATCGAGATGTAAACATCAATTTTGATTTTTACGTATAAATAATGAACGGAGGAAATGAATTTATGGCTACTTTACCAAATTGTCCAAAATGTAATTCAGAATATACGTATGAGGATGGCGTTCTTTTCGTATGTCCAGAATGTGCTCATGAGTGGGGCCAAGACGCAGAAGCTGAAAATAATGATGGTGCAAAAGTTGTAAAAGATGCGAACGGAAACGTTCTTCAAGATGGCGATGCTGTTACTGTTATTAAAGATTTAAAAGTAAAAGGAACTTCTTCAGTTGTGAAGATCGGTACGAAAGTAAAGAGTATCCGTCTAGTTGATGGCGATCACGATATCGATTGCAAAATCGACGGTTTCGGAGCTATGAAGTTAAAATCACAGTTCGTTAAGAAGGCGTAGTACAAATAAAAAGAGGAGGCGAATAGCCTCCTCTTTTTATTATGTCACTTTTTGTCGGTAAATCGATATTTCGTACAAAATCGTTGATATATTCTGAGTTATGATAGATATATT
>NZ_JAKUDW010000216.1:0-1926 GCF_022662595.1 Bacillus cereus group sp. BfR-BA-01524
TGAACTTTAACTGGTGCTTTACCTGTTAAGTAAGGAACATGAACATAAGCTGTTTTTCCGTTATATTCAAATTGAATCCAATCATTTTGTACTTGGTGTGTTGTTTCGATTACATCATCTTTTTTCAACTTACCAAGAATCTCTGAATCTGTGTTTGCACTAGCACGTACGTTTAATACGTTTGCTGTTACGTAGTAAGTGTCTTTTGTATAGTCAGCGCTTATGAAAGCTTCTTTACCGCTATTCAATTGAACTTTTGACCAACCATTTTCTGTATGTAAAACATTTACTTTATATCCATCTAATAATTTTCCTACAACTTTTGATTCAGTAGTTGGGTTTTCTCGTACGTTTAGTACGTCAGTCGTTACGATAGTTTCTGCTTTAGCAGATGTTGTGAAAATCCCAAGACCAAAAACCGCTGCTGTTGCTATACCCATAAATTTTTTCATAATAGCCTCCATTGCATTTGTTTTCGTTGACCTCATTATAGCAACCATTATTTTCTTATTTGCGAAAAACATAAAATTACAAAGCTTTCGTAACGGGGCATTAATATTCTGTAACAATTCCATAAATATCCTGATAGCGCTTCCTTGTTGTTTTTTGGCGTATTAGGGCATATAAAACACAAAATGAGTAGTATTTCAATTACTATAACGTTAATAATATTACAGTAATTTTTCTTAAGTGTATCTATAGTGTTACAAAAGTAGTGTGTTTTACTGTTTAAATGAAAAAATAGTTATAGAATAATAATCTTTTTAGACGTAAAAAGATATAAATGAGGTGAAATTTAATGAAATATCGATATAATTGTTACAAAATCAGTCGAAGCATGGAAAAAATTACGCCTTGATTTTCGTCTGTTACATAGTATTTTTGCAATAATAGGATTAGATAATAGCCTTAGTAGCTATAAATAATGAAGAGTATTAGAATGATAGTTGTAACGTGAAACATATATAATAGAAGAAACTCAATTTAATAGGTAAATAAAAAACGCAGGAGTGTAAACTCCTACGTTTTTGTTTATTCATATCGTAAACATTCAATTGGATCAAGTTTTGCAGCTTTGTTAGCTGGTAGTAGTCCGAATGCAATACCGATTAGCATTGAAATACCTACTGCAAGAAGTCCAAGTTCTTTTGAGACAACGAGTGGCCATCCAGCAAAGATTGAGACGATCCAAGCGAAGAAAATACCGAGCATGAATCCGATGAAACCACCAAGTCCTGTTAAAATACAAGATTCGATTAAGAATTGTGTTAATACTTTACCACGTGTTGCACCAAGTGCTTTACGAATACCAATCTCACGTGTACGTTCTGTTACAGATACGAGCATGATGTTCATTACACCGATACCACCAACAAGTAAGGAAATAGCAGCAATACCACCGAATACCATTTTCATCATACCGATTGATTCGTCTAGTTGCTTCGTAAATTCACCCATGTCTTGCGCTTCAAATTTATGCTCAAATTTAGGGGCCTTCATGTCGTTTAAAACGGAAACGGCTTCTTTTTCTACATTTTTACGTTCCGATGGAGAAACGAGTGTTAATTTTACAGTGTCATACTCAGTTACTCCAGAAATGACAGGGGCATTTTCAAGTGATGTATAACCTTCTGACATAGCCATTCCAAACTCATTTTTCGTTTCGTACACACCGACTACTTTATATGGTTTTCCTTTTATATCTGTGTATAAATTTGATTCCCAACCATTAAATAATTTATTGAAAGCTTCTTCATTTAATATAACAGCAGGAATTGCTTGGTTTAATTCGCTGTCGTTTAATTCACGACCGTGAACTAATTTTATTTTTGAATCTGTCATAAAGGCGCCTGTTCCACCTTTTAAATCAAGAGAGACATCTTTTGAACCAGCAGATGCTTTTACTTTCATACTTACATCTGGATA
>NZ_JAKUDW010000217.1:0-1881 GCF_022662595.1 Bacillus cereus group sp. BfR-BA-01524
CCAACAGGTAATGGAGAAAACCCAACACCACCAACAGAAGAAGGTGATAATGGTAATGAACCAAAGCAAGATGGAAACAATACTGGATCTGGACAAACTACAACAGATGATCAAAATACAAAAGAAACAACAACTGTAAGTGAAAATAAAGAAGCTGAAAAAGATGAACGTGATTTACCGAAAACAGGTGCAAGTATTGCTTCTACAATTGGAGCTGGTCTTGCGTTTGTTGGAGCGGGATTACTTATGTTATTTAGAAGAAAGAAAGCGAATAGATAGTCAAGAAATATAAAAAGGATTACCGATTTGGTAATCCTTTTTGTTATATTATGAAACTGGTACTGCTTTTTCTTTTTTCCATGAAAGACCGAATCCAGTAAAACCGACAATAATGGTTACGACTGGACAAGCTAAACAGAAGATTGCGTATGGCAGGTAATCGAATGTTGGAACGCTAAGAACATTTGTTAAGAATACGCCACTGACACCCCATGGTACGAGTGGATTAATTACTGTACCAGCATCTTCTAATACTCGTGATAAATTACGACGTTCTAAACCGACTTCATCGTATTTATTAGCAAATGCTTGTCCTGTTAAAACGATGGATAAGTACTGCTCACCAAGTAAGAAGTTTACACCAATTGCAGTTGAAGCAGTAGAAATAATTAAGCGTGTGCTAGTTTTTACGAAGCTAGAGATAATATTCATCAGCTGCGTGATAATACCCATTCCTTGTAATAATCCTCCCATACAAAGAGCTAGGAAAATAAGAGCAATTGACATCATCATACTTTGTAGGCCACCGCGAGATAATAAGCTGTCAATGTCTTTGATACCAGTTTTAGAAACGTAACCGTCTTGCATAATTTTCATTAAATCAGCTAAAGAAGTGCTAGGTTTAAAAATAAAGAGAATAATAATCCCTACCACAATTCCTGCAAGTAATGTTGGAACTGCGGGTACCTTTTTAAATGCGAATAGGAACAGTAATAAAATAGGAATCAGTGTAACGATAGAAATCGTTGCATTTTTTTCTAATGTGTTAATAAATGCTGAGAAATCAACGTTTCCACCAGATCCGCTTCCTAAAATGAAAAATGCGATAAATGCAATAATGAAAGCTGGTACTGTTGTCCAAAGCATGTTACGAATATGTTCAAATAAATCTACACCTGTTACAGCAGGCGCTAAGTTTGTTGTATCAGATAAAGGAGACATTTTATCTCCGAAGAATGCACCAGAAATAATTGCACCAGCAATAAGAGCTGGATCGTATCCAAGGGCAGTACCCATTCCCATAAAAGCAAGTCCTACAGTTGCAGCAGTTGTAAAAGCACTACCGATACTCGTTCCAACAATTGCACAAACAACAAAAACAGTTGGAACGAAAATTTTTGGAGATACAAGCTGGAAGCCGTATACCATTAAAGTTGGAATAGTTCCAGCTGCGATCCAAACGCTAATTAATACGCCTACAAGTAAGAAAATAAATATAGATGGAATACCAGCTGAAATACTACTGATCATACCTTTCTCCATAGTAGACCAAGAGATTTTCTTCAGGAATCCAAATGCTAATAAAAGAACGATACCAAATAAAATTGGGATGTGTGGTGAAACTTCTAATTGAATAACACTAAAACCAATACAGAAAAAGATAAAAATTGTTAAAAGAACAGACTCAATTTTTGAAACCATTGTTTTCCCCTCCTAAGTAATGTAAAATAGCTCTTTTTTATATAAAATTCGCCAATATTGTATATTTCCTTCTAAAATTTAGAATTTTGTGACAAATTACCGGTAATTGTTAGTCCTTCTATATGATACGGAAATGATTGGATAAAAAAACGTCCCTGCATATAATTATGCAGGGACGAA
>NZ_JAKUDW010000218.1:0-1716 GCF_022662595.1 Bacillus cereus group sp. BfR-BA-01524
TTTTAAAGTTTCTTCTTTCTTATTATGCGCAACAATTTTTGTATACATGAAATATACAAGTGATAATAGTAAGACGAGAATGATTGTTCTTTTTATGTATACAATCGGCCGACGTGCTTTCCCATTCGCATTATTTTTTTCCTGATCCATAATTGCTTTTTTCCCCTTACTCACCAATAATTTAATTCCTCTACTAAAGATTTTTTTTAGTAGATTATGGATAAACCATTCTATATCATCCCTACTTTATCACGCACTGCACATATTACCAACCTATATATACAAAAAAGAAAAAGAAAATTTACAAAAGTAAGATTCCCGTTAAATTGTTAACAAAAAAAAGAGGATATCCTCTAAAAAATTGATGTTATCAATCTTTTTGGACATCCTCTTATCTCATTATTTATACGTGTTTTTTCATATCATCGGCAACAGATTCAACATTTGTACCTACGATAACTTGTACACTTGTATTACTTAATTTCATAACACCTTTTGCACCAGCACGTTTTAATGCTGCTTCATTTACTTGACCAGCATCTTTTACTTGTAAGCGTAGACGTGTTGCACAGTTATCAATAACTGTTAAGTTTTCTTTTCCACCTAAAGCCGCTACGTAAGTTTCACCAATTGAACCTGCAACTGGAGCTTCTTCACCTTCAGCTACTTCCTCTTCGTCTTCACGACCAGGAGTTTTTAAATCGAACTTCTTAATTAAGAAGTAGAATACAACGAAATAAATTACTGCGTAAATTAAACCGACTCCCGCAAGTAATACTGGTTTTGTTGCAATACCGAAGTTTAAGAAGTAATCGATTGCACCGGCACTAAATGTGAAACCATCGTGAATGCCAAGTGTTGTTGTAATGAATAGAGACAGACCTGTTAATACAGCATGAATACCATATAATACTGGTGATAAGAACATGAATGAGAATTCAATTGGTTCTGTAATACCAGTTAAGAATGAAGTTAATGCTAGACCACCTAACATACCTGTAACCATTTTACGTTTTTCTGGTTTAGCAGCCGCAATCATTGCGAAACATGCTGCTGGTAAACCGAACATCATAACTGGGAAGAAACCAGTCATAAACATACCCGCTGTTTTATCTCCTGCAAGGAAGCGAGCAATATCACCATTTACAACATTACCTGCTGCATTTGTAAAGTCACCAAGTACGAACCAGAAGTATGTGTTCATTACGTGATGTAAACCGATTGGAATTAATAGACGGTTTAATAAACCAAATAGACCTGAACCAACTGCCCCTAGATTAACAATTCCATGAGCTAATGCATCGATAGCATTTTGAATTGCTGGCCAAATTTGTGCGAATAGAATTCCTAATAGTAACATCACAACCGATGTAACAATTGGGACGAAACGTTTTCCAGCAAAGAACCCTAACCATTCTGGAAGTTTAATCTTATGGAATTTATTATAAAGAAGTCCCGCTATAACACCGACAATGATACCACCTAAAACTTTCATATCCACTTTAGTCGATAATTCGGCTGCCTTAGATACTTGTGTCATTGTATCTGCAAGCTTAGATGGATCTACATTAGCGCTATTACCTATTAAATCTTGGACTTTGCCTAATTTATCTTGTAATTCTACAGTAGAATATCCCTTACTAAGTGCATCAATACTGTTTTTCATAACTAGATAACCAATTGCACCTGCAAGACCTGCTGCACCACTACCATCAA
>NZ_JAKUDW010000219.1:0-1703 GCF_022662595.1 Bacillus cereus group sp. BfR-BA-01524
ATACATTTAGGAGGATTACAGCAATGTCCGAAAAAACATACGAACTCGCAACCTTCGCAGGTGGTTGCTTTTGGTGCATGGTAAAACCATTTGATGAACTTCCTGGTATTCATAAAGTACTTTCTGGCTATGCAGGAGGTCATGTAGAAAACCCAACATATGAACAAGTAAAAGCTGGAACATCTGGACATTTAGAAGTTGTTCAAATTACATTCGATCCTTCTATTTTTCCTTATCAAAAATTACTAGACTTATATTGGCCACAAATTGATCCAACTGATGATGGCGGACAATTTTTTGACCGTGGTCCATCTTATCGTACCGCTATTTTTTATCATAACGAAACACAAAAAGGGCTTGCTGAAAAATCAAAACAAGCTCTTGCAGAAAGCGGTATGTTTAAAGATCCAATCGTGACTGAAATTCGTCCTGCTGCACCTTTTTACGAAGCAGAGGAATACCACCAACATTTCTATAAAAAGAATCCAGAGAAATATGCTACTGAGCAAAAAAAATCTGGGCGTGAAGACTTTATAAAAGAAAATTGGCAAAAAAAATAATAAAAATGCATCGTGCTTTTTTAGTACGATGCGTTTTTATTTTTGATAAAAGTACCATACAATTAATAGAACAATTGCTGTTAGTGACCAAAGTACTATCTCGTTTTTCACTCTATTCTTTTTCTTAGTCATTTCATTCCCTCCTAATAACAATTAAACATATTCAAGTTTTTCTTTGTTTAATTGTCCACCTTATATACGTGAATACATCCTTACAAATTCTAATAGCAAGACCACCAATAATTCCGATTGCAATTGAAATTACTAACATCTGTCCAAAACTAAAAGAATTTGTGTACGTTATGTAGAGAACGATACATATAAGTAAAACATCCGGTAAAGAAAGTAAAAACCTTTTAAGCATTCCTTTATCTCCTCTATACTTTATTTATATCTTCTACTGTAATTTTGAAATAAAATTTGTTCAAAATTTCCATTTAGACCCTCATTTTATGAAAAATAATAAGAATCCCTTTTCAAAAGAGATTCTTATTCAGTAGATTTAAGTTTAATTATTTTGTACATATCCTATTCCATAATTACTCCTAAAATAGAATAATATTACTAATTATTTATTGTAAATTGACTATTCGCCAGGCAACCGAATGTCGCGCCAGCTATCTACATCGCATTGGCGAAATTCATTATTACCTACCGCGACCACCGTGCCGTTTGATTTAAGACCGACTGTATGTGCACAACCAGCCGCTATCGCTACAATATCGCGCCAATCGCTTACGTTACATTGACCATACTCATTCCAGCCCACTGCCACCACGGTACCGTTTGATTTAAGCCCGATTGTATGATTCGTACCAGCCGCTATTGCTACAATGTCTCTCCAGCCACTTACATCACACTGGTTATGTTTATCATTCCCCACTGCCGTCACCGTGCCGTCTCGTTTAAGACCAACAGTATGAAGATAACCAGCCTTGACCGATACAATACCTCGCCAGCTACTTACATTGCATTGACCATATCGATCATTCCCCACAGTCGTTACTGTACCATCCAATTTAAGACCGACTGTATGCCAGTCACCCGCTGTGACTGCCACAATACCTTGCCAACTGCTTACATTGCATTCTCCTTCTTTATTTCGGCCCACCGCTACTACCGTGCCATCCGATTTAAGGCCAA
>NZ_JAKUDW010000220.1:0-1635 GCF_022662595.1 Bacillus cereus group sp. BfR-BA-01524
AGCTGTAACAGAGGTAACCTGAGATTGTCCTTTCGTAATTGTGAAAGGAATTGGTTTAATGTTTAAATCATAGCCAGTTGGAGCTTTCGTTTCAATGAACTGATAATCTCCCGGACGTAAATCAGAAACAGAAATCTTACCATCTTTATCAGTAGTTAAATCAGAACGAACATCCTTACCGTTCATATCTACAATTTTAAAGATAGCCCCTTCAAGAGTAGTACCATCGATGTCATCAACTTTAGTTAATTCAACTGCGCCTTTAGTTAAGCTGTTAGTAGCAGTAACAGAAGCTTTAGCAGTTTGACTCTTTTCAACAGTAAACTTGATAGGATTTTGATTTAAGTCATAATGCTTAGGAGCTTTCGTTTCAATGAACTGATAATCTCCTGGACGTAAATCAGAAACAGAAATCTTACCATCTTTATCAGTAGTTAAATCAGAACGAACATCCTTACCGTCCATATCTACAATTTTAAAGATAGCCCCTTCAAGAGTAGTACCGTCGATGTCATCAACTTTAGTTAATTCAACTGCGCCTTTAGTTAAGCTATTCGTAGCAGTAACAGAGGCGATTTTTTCTTGGCCTTTTTTAACTGTGAACTTAATAGGTGTTTCGTTTAAGTCATAGTGTTCAGGAGCCTTTGTTTCGATAAACTCATAGTCTCCTGGCGGTAATTCATCCACAACTAAACGGCCGTTTTTATCAGTAGTTAAATCGGTACGAACATCGTGTCCATCCTTATTAACAATTTTAAATACTGCACCTTCAAGTGTTGTGTTTCGCTTGGCATCATCAACTTTAATTAATTCAACACTACCTTTCGTTAAGCTATTAATAGCTGTAACAAAGACATGCTTTGTTTGACTTCTTTCGATTGTGAACTTAATTGGTTCTTCATTTAAGTCGTAATGTTTAGGAGCTTTTGTTTCAATAAATTGATAGTCTCCTGGTTGTAAGTCTTTAGCGATGATTTTTCCGTCTTTATTGGTAACTAAATTCGTACGAATGTCGTTACCGTTCAGATCAGTAATTTTAAATACCGCACCTTCTAGCATTTCTTTCTTATCTATAGAGTCAACTTTCGTTAATTCTACGCCACCTTTTGTTAGGCCATTCTTAGCAGTAACAGAAACGTGAGTTGGTTGACTTCTCTCGATAGTGAAGCTAATAGGTTTTTTATTTAAATCGTAATGCTTAGGAGCTTTCTTTTCAATGAATTGATAGTCTCCTGGGCGTAAGTTCGTAGCAGTAATCTTACCATCTTTATCAGTAGTTAAATCAGTGCGAACAATTTTATCTTTTGCATCGATGATGTTAAACACTGCATCAGAAAGTTTTGTATCTGGATTTATATCATCCACTTTTATTAATTCTACAGCACCCTCAGTTAAGCTATTTGTAGCAGTAACTTGGAGCTTTTCTTTTTGGCTTTTCTTAATTGTAAACTTAATAGGTGTACTATCTAATTTATAGTGTTCAGGAGCTTTCGTTTCAACAAACTGATAGTCCCCAGGACGTAAATCAGAAACAGAAATTTTTCCATGTACATCTGTTGTAAGCTCAGTACGAATGTCGTTACCATTCATATCGGTAATTTTAAATACCGCATCTTTAAGAGCAGTACCATCTAC
>NZ_JAKUDW010000221.1:0-1628 GCF_022662595.1 Bacillus cereus group sp. BfR-BA-01524
TCGAGCGTATACAGTTTTTGCAGCGCCCAGCGTCTAAACCCCCACATTTGTCCTTGTATAAAAATATTATGTGCAAGAAGCTGTATTTCTTTTTTATTTAATATAAATGTTCCATTTTCCGTACACTGTTCTAAAATATCCTCAAACATTCCTACCATTTGAAACTCTTTTTCTAATACATATGGGAGAGATTCTTTCGGTAAAAAACGTACTTCTTGATACATAATTAATACTTCTTCTTGTAATTCGTCCATCACTTTAAAGTAATTCGTTATCGCTACCTTTAAACTTTCTATACTCCCTTTTTCTGTACACACTACTTCCTCTAATCGTTCTTTTACATGTTCATATATACTATCACAAACTAAATACAAAACATCATCTTTTGTACGAATGTACTCATAAAGTGTCCCTATACTAAACCCAGCCGCTTTTGCAATCTCTCTCGTTGTTGTACGCGGAAATCCTTTTTGTTTAAACAGTTGCACCGCACCTTTAATCATTTGTTCACGTCTTAACGCAACTAATTTTTCATCTTTCACCGATGCATGTACATTATGTTTAACCATTCCCTTCACCTCTCTCTATTATTTTTTGGAAGGAAAAAGCGTAGGAAAATACCTACGCTTTCGTTCCTACTTCGTTAACATACGAGAAATTACAAGCCTCTGAATCTCTTGTGTTCCTTCATATATTTGTGTAATCTTTGCATCTCGCATATAACGTTCTACTGGATAATCTTTCGTATAACCGTAACCACCAAATACTTGCACCGCTTCAGTCGTCACCTTCATCGCTGTATCCCCTGCAAATACTTTTGACATCGCTGATTCTTTTCCATACGGAAGCCCTTCTGATTCAAGCCAAGCCGCTTGATATGTTAAAAGGCGTGCCGCTTCTACATCTGTTGCCATATCCGCAAGTTTAAAGCCAATCCCTTGCTGCGCCGCAATTGGCTTTCCAAATTGATGGCGCTCCCTTGCATATTCTACAGAAGCATCTAAAGCCCCTTGCGCAATACCAACAGCTTGCGCCGCAATACCGTTACGACCTCCATCTAATGTTTGCATCGCAACTTTAAATCCTTGCCCCTCTTCTCCAAGTAGATTCTCTACAGGAATACGGCAATCTTCAAACATAATTTCAGTCGTTGGTGAAGAGCGAATCCCTAGCTTGCTCTCCTTCTTCCCAACTGAAAATCCTGGTGTATCGCTTTCTACAATAAATGCACTCGTACCGCGCTGCTTCGATTCAGGATCAGTTAGCGCGAAAACAACATAAATATCAGCAATACCGCCATTTGTAATGAAAATTTTTGATCCATTTAAAATATAATGGTCGCCATCTCTCTTTGCGATTGTCTTCATTCCACCAGCATCCGATCCAGATCCTGGCTCCGTTAAACCGTATGCACCAATTTTCTTCCCTTCAGCCATCGGTCGTAAAAACTTTTGCTTTTGTTCTTCCGTCCCAAATTTAAAAATTGGCCATCCCGCAAGTGAAGTATGTGCAGATAGTGTTACACCTGTTGAAGCACAAACTCGAGATAATTCTTCAATAGCAATTACGTACGCTAAGTAATCGCTTCCAATTCCACCGTACTCTTCAGGCCATGGAATACCGGTTAA
>NZ_JAKUDW010000222.1:0-1561 GCF_022662595.1 Bacillus cereus group sp. BfR-BA-01524
TCTGAATAATAATCCAATCATTGGATCAGGTACTTCTCTAGGATATACAGCCGGATTCACTTCTGTATCAGCCCCCGCAATTTTCACTACACCTCCAGGTATAACAAGTACTCTTACTGTTAATGTAGGACCATATTCTAATACATTAAATACGTTGGGCTTAACTCTTGCTGTTGTAGCATTGACATAATAAAATGTAAAACTCTCTACAATGATTTTCTTTGTCCTTTAACTGTTTTTTTGGTTAGCCTCTAGGAACTCAACATAACTACATATAGAAAAAGAACATTATTTGTTTCTATAGTAATAGGTGACTCGACTAGCACAATTGCTGAGTCACCTATTTATCTATAATAAAATAACGCTTTTATAAAATTTCATTGCTAAATTCCTCACTTGTCCATTTCACCTTGTTTAACATCTACATTTACTATTAATAATACGTTTTTATTAGAGGTGAAATATGATGAATGAATTCTTATCTCCTGTTGCTCTAAATCCTAGTTTAATTGGTCCGACTTTGCCACCTATTCCACCATTCACACTACCGACTGGGCCTACGGGTGCTACCGGTCCGACTGGATCTACTGGCTTCACTGGACCTACGGGTGCTACTGGTCCGACTAAGGTTTCATCTAGTACGATTTTTGTTGCAAATCGAAACTCAAATAATGTATCTGTCATTAATACCAACACTAACTCTGTTATTACCACCATCCCTGTTGAGATAGCTCCTGTGGGAGTAGCCGTAAATTCTAATACAAATCGAGTTTATGTAGCTAACCAAGGCAGTAATACTGTGTCTGTTATTAATACCAATACTAATTCTGTTATTGCAAACATTCCTGTTGGAGTAAATCCTACAGGGGTTTCATTAAATTTCAATACTAATCTTGTTTATATAACCAATCCAAGCAGTAACAATGTGTCTGTCATTAATGGCAATACTAATTCTGTCATCGCTACCATTCCTGTTGGTTCTACGCCTATAGGAATTATAGTGAATTCCAATACAAACCTTGTTTATGTTGTTAACAATAACAGTAATAATGTATCCGTTATAGATTCAAATACAAACCTTGTTATTACTACCATTCCTGTTGGATTAAACCCTGTAGAGGTTGCATTAAATCCAAAAACAAATCTTGTTTATGTAACCAATCCAAGCAGTAATACTGTGTCTGTCATTAATGGCAATACCAATTCAGTCATTACTACTATTCTTGTCGGTTCATCTCCTTTTGGTGTAGTGGTGAATTCTAAATTCAATCTTATTTATGTTGTTAACGATGATAGTAATAATGTGTCCGTCATTGATGCCAATACTAACTCTGTTATTAACACTATTCCTGTCGGCTCAAATCCTGTAGAAATTACAATAGATCCAAAAACAAATCTTCTTTATGTGACTAACACCGGGAGTAATACTGTGTCTGTCATTGACGCCGACACTAACTCTGTTATTGATAACATTCCTGTTGGTTTATATCCTTTTGGAATTGATGTCCTAATTGGTTAAAATTATTTATAAGCAAAATAGAATACCAAACTAAAAATAACT
>NZ_JAKUDW010000223.1:0-1557 GCF_022662595.1 Bacillus cereus group sp. BfR-BA-01524
ACACGTAGAAAAGAATGCGTTTTAGTTACAAAACGTACTCGCAGAAAACATTGCACTTTCGTTACAAAATGCATACGCTTTGAAAAGAAATTTTTCTGGACAAAACGAAGTTTCTGTAAAAAATGCGAATTCTTCCCTAACAGACACGGTCACTCTTGCGATGATTCATGGGATCATGGTAAAGACTGTCACGATGGCGGACACAAATGGGACGATTGCAAAGGCGAACATAAATTCCCATCTTGCAAAAATAAGAAATTCGATCACTTCTGGTATAAAAAACGTAACTGCTAGTTTTTATGCCACCAAAAAAGGCCGCCAAGCGGCCTTTTTTACATTCATTGAAAGTGACTTATGTCTGCAAATTGTTTCACTTTACCTTTACCATCTTCAAATTCTATTATGCTCAAACTGGCACTATGCATAAATGGATCATTCCATACATTTTCTATTTCAATTCCCGCAAAATACCCTACAAGTAATTTTGCTGCTGCCGCATGAGAAACAATCAATATATTTTGTCCTTTATGCTTTTCTAAAAGAAGCCTTATCCCTTCAATTACTCTTTCATAAACCGCCTCAAAATTTTCTCCTGATGTTGACTGAAAAAGATGTGGCTCATTCCAAAATAGATGTACTTCTTCTGGAAATTGCTTTTCTATATCCGCGATTGTTTGTCCTTCCCATATACCCATGTTGATTTCATAGAAATGCTCATCCGCTATAATGGGTATATCACGTTCCCCCTTTATTAACTCTGCCGTATGAAGTGTTCTTTCGCTCGGACTACTATAGATCGCATGGATTGGTAAATCTTTCATTCGATTCCCTAATTGTTTCGCCTGAACTATACCATTTTCAGTTAAAGCAGAATTTTTCCGTCCTTGCATTCGTTTCGCTACATTCCACTCTGTTTCACCATGCCTTGTTACATATATAGTTGTTTTCATTTCTTACTCCCCCTCACCATTTTGGTCGTAATTCCCACGGTTCAATTCTCCCTACAATCCACTCCGCTCGTTTACTTTCAATCCCTTTTATAACTCCATCAGCTATCTCTTCATGAGTAAGCCATCTTCCATATGTATCTTCTAAAATAAAACCTAGAATAATTCTACGATAACTACATCGCGTACTCCCTATTTTTTGTGCAGGCATACGTGATGCTTTACTACCTAAAATATGAAATAAACTATATGTTTTAGACGACAAATCTACTTCTTTACAAATATTTGATAGTGCATGCTTTGCACTTGTGTGTACCCATGCAACAACTAATGTGATCGGACCATTTTTCTCAATTGTACTTTTAATAGCTAGCTTTACATCTTCATCATTATGATAATCTAACGAAAGGCATGTAATATTTTCTGGTGCAGAACTCATTCGCTTAACATTTTCTAATTTCACTTCATCTCGCCCGATAATAGAAACATAAAATCCTTTCTCACAAAGCCACATAGAAACTTTCTTTAGCATTCCTGTTCCACCAATTACAAGTGCATGCAAATACTATCCCTCCCTAGTAAAATGAAACTTTAATCAGCGGGGGGGGGG
>NZ_JAKUDW010000224.1:0-1553 GCF_022662595.1 Bacillus cereus group sp. BfR-BA-01524
GTAGGACCTGTACCCCCAGTAGGACCAGTTATTCCAATGCCGGTAAAACCTGTCGCACCGGTAGGTCCTGTGATTCCAGTAGGTCCGGTGGGTAATGTAAATGGTGGAATTGATGGTAGTGTGGGACCGATTAAATTTGGTTCCAGAGCAGTTCCATGTAAAATATTATATTCTTCACTCATATAGTAAACCTCCTATCATTGCTTGTCATAATTATTAAATGTATCAGGGGAAGGAAATGACATTCGCAATAGCGGAGGCGCTTCTTATAATTTCTCCTCAGCGAATATAGGTCTAATTTAAGAAATATTGAAGTGTAGAGTTGCGTACTACTGAAGTATGGCACCTTTACTTTTCACGTAACATATAGTATGATGATTTCAATAAATTAGATTTCAATGACTATAATATAAATTAATGAGAGGTGCTTTTTTGTGAGTGCGGTAGGTACTAAATAGGAAAAATTTAATGAAATAAATCGGATAAAATCAGGGGATTTTTATGTGTATCATACCCCTAAATTTGTCATGGATTTATTTCGATACCTATGAAGATACCTACAACACTTTATAAAGCGTGTAATAAGGGGATTGCCATCCGTTTTTTATGGTTTATTTCCTCATATGTTATTGCACATGCCTTGTAAATGTAAAAGCTGCGGTATCCCCGCAGCTTTTTTGTATATATTTTTAATGTATAAAAATGGTAATTGAATAATGTAGAACTCATTGGAATCTAATGAGTAGGTATCTTCATTTATGATAAAAATCAATCATTGTGAGGAGAAACAAAATGAATACGATGACTTTTGAAAAGTTACAATATAACGAATTAAAGGATATAGTGAAATCTTATTGTGTAAGTGGATTAGGTAAGGAATTATTAAACAAATTAGAGCCGAGTACGAGTCTAAAAGTAGTGAGAAATCGCTTGAATGAAACGACAGAAGCACGAGCTATATTAGATGCAGAGGGGCATGTTCCTTTCTTCGGCATTTCTAATATTGCTAGTACAATTCAAAAATTAGAAAAAGGGATGATTTTAGACCCAGAAGAATTAGTAAGTGTTTCAGACTTTTTACGTGGGTGTAGAAAGATTAAAAAGTTTATGTTAGATAAAGAATTTTTTGCACCAGTATTAGCTTCTTATGCAAATTCAATGACTGAATATAAAAGTATTGAAGAGGAAATTAACTTTTCAATTAAAGGAAATAGTATTGATGTAGCTGCAAGTAAAGAGCTAAAGCGAATTCGAAATAATATCGATTCTGTAGATGGGAAAATAAAAGAACGTTTAACGAAGTTTTTAAATAGTAGTGCAAATAAGAAATTCATTCAGGAATTCTTTATTAGTAAAAAGGATGACCGTTATACGATTCCAATTAAATCTTCCTATAAAAATCAAGTTGCTGGAAGTATTATTGAAGCCTCGGCAAAAGGTTCTACTGTATTTATAGAACCACATACGGTTACGAAATTGAATGCAGAATTAGCAGGCTTGAAAGCAGAAGAAGCGGTTGAAGAGTATCAGATTTTAGCGACTTTATCAGGAAT
>NZ_JAKUDW010000225.1:0-1529 GCF_022662595.1 Bacillus cereus group sp. BfR-BA-01524
GGGTCCAAAGGGTGCAAAAAAAGTTGGCTGGGTTCAAGTATATGGAAAATGGTATTATCTAGATCCAACAACAGATGGCTCTATGAAAACAGGTTGGGTTCAAGTACATGGGAGATGGTTCTACTTAGATGGTAATGACGGTGGTGCCATGAAAACTGGTTGGATTCAAGTAAATGGAAGATGGTTCTACTTAGATGCAGAAGGAGCTATGAAAACAGGTTGGGTATTAAGTAATGATAAATGGTATTACTTAGATGCAGAAGGAGTTATGAAGACTGGTTGGTACCAAGAAGGAGAGAAATGGTTCTATTTAGATCCATCTGCAGAAGGTGCAAAAAAAGTTGGCTGGGCTCAAGTGAATGGGAAATGGTATTATCTAGATCCAACAACAGATGGCTCTATGAAAACAGGTTGGGTTCAAGTAAATGGACAATGGTATTATTTAGATGGTAATAAAGGCGGCATGATGGTAACTGGACAAGTAGTTATTGATGGGAAGACCTATGTTTTTGCCGATGATGGACAACTCAAAAGTGAAGTCGCTAGTAAAGCAGATAAAATTATTACTGAAGCTAAAAAACATATCGGTAAACCCTACGTATGGGGAGCAACCGGACCTAATAGTTTTGACTGTTCCGGATTCGTTTACTATGCGTTTAATCACGCTGGATATCCAATGTCAAGAACAACAGCACAAGGATTATATGATAAATCTCAAAAAATCACTAACCCTCAACCTGGTGATTTAGTATTCTTACATAGTACATATGATAATGGTCCTTATATCACTCACGTAGGAATTTACATTGGTGATGGTAAAATGATTCAGGCTGGCGGTAAAGGTGTAGAGATTCAAAGTTTAAATTCACCTTATAATCTTAAACACTTTGCTGGATATGGTAGAATCTAAATTATAAATCAGTATCATATTACCGAATTCAATAGAATTGTAAAAAATCTATTAAATAAACAAAAAAGTTCAGTACCTTTATAATATAAGGACTGAACTTTTTATTTATTTTCTTCTACCTACAATTTAAATGCTGCTCTATTTCTACTCAAAATTTTTAAATTACAAACGCAAATAACTATCAACCTAAAAAATATGACTTTTATTTAGGTAATACATATATTTTAACGTTTTTTACACCCCAATTATAAGAAACTTCTTTAGAAGGAACAAATACATCTATTTTATTCCCTTTAATAGCTCCACCTGTATCCCTAGCTTCTGCAGGTCCATAGCCTTCAACATAAACTTTCGACCCAAGAGGTATAACAGAAGGATCTACAGCAATAATTTTCAAATTAGGATTAGCAGTCAAATCATCTCCCATTCTTGTATACACATGTTGCCCTGCAGGTGTACCATTTTCTGCTGGATCATTTGTATATGCTGTTGCTCTGACTGTTCGCTCAGTACCTTCAATCCATTGTCCATCTTCTTTGAAATAGCTCATCTTCCCATCAATTTTATTCCAGCCGGTTTGCATAGCTCCACCTGCATTACCATCTAAATAATACCATTT
>NZ_JAKUDW010000226.1:0-1510 GCF_022662595.1 Bacillus cereus group sp. BfR-BA-01524
ACAAGCAACACAACAAAATGGTTGGATTGAAGAAGGAAACGGCACATGGTTTTTCTATGATCATGGTGTGAAGAAAACAGGCTGGGTATTAAGTAATGATAAATGGTATTACTTAGACGGTAATGCAGGCGGCGCCATGAAAACTGGTTGGTACCAAGAAGGCGAGAAGTGGTTCTATTTAGATCCATCTGCAGAGGGTCCAAAAGGTGCAAAAAAAGTTGGATGGGTTCAAGTATATGGAAAATGGTATTATCTAGATCCAACAACAGATGGCTCTATGAAAACTGGTTGGGTTCAAGTACATGGGAGATGGTTCTACTTAGATGGTAATGACGGTGGAGCTATGAAAACAGGTTGGACTCAAGTAAATGGAAGATGGTTCTACTTAGATGCAGAAGGAGCTATGAAAACCGGTTGGGTATTAAGTAATGATAAATGGTATTACTTAGATGCAGAAGGAGTTATGAAGACTGGTTGGTACCAAGAAGGCGAGAAATGGTTCTATTTAGATCCATCTGCAGAAGGTGCAAAAAAAGTTGGATGGGCTGAAGTGAATGGAAAATGGTATTATCTAGATCCAACAACAGATGGCTCTATGAAAACAGGTTGGGTTCAAGTAAATGGAAAATGGTATTACTTAGATGGTAATAAAGGCGGCATGATGGTAACTGGACAAGTAGTTATTGATGGGAAGACCTATGATTTTGCTAATGATGGGCAATGGATTGAAAGTAACTATCAGATGCCTATAAAAAATCCAAATGTAAGCTCAGGGTACGGACCTCGTGGGAACAAGCAACATAAAGGTATTGATTTTGCAGCGCCAGCGGGTACACCGATTCTGGCCGCTAAATCTGGAACTGTAGAATTTTCAGCCTTTGGTACACAAGGTTCATTTGGTGGATATGGAAATGTTGTAGTACTTAAACATGCAGATGGACATTACACTTTATATGCCCATATGAGTCAAAGAATAGCTCAAAAAGGAGAATATGTTCAACAAGGTCAAGAAATAGGTAAGGTAGGACAGACAGGAGACGCTACGGGGAACCATCTGCATTTTGAATTAAAAACTGCATATCAATTTGGTCAAATCAATCCAGCACCATACTTGCCATTTAAATAGAATTTGAGAGTTAATATTTAAGAGTCTTATATATAAGTTAATGCTATTTGTATTTAAGGATGGAGAGGGAAAAATGAAAAAACAAATTACAGCAATTATTCTAGCAACTACTCTTGGACTGAGTCTTCAACCAATTATAGGTGCAGCAGAAACAAATCAAAATGTACAAGCAACCCAACAAAATGTACAAGCAACCCAACAAAATGGTTGGATTGAAGATGGAAACGGCACATGGTTTTTCTATGATCATGGTGTGAAGAAAACAGGCTGGGTATTAAGTAATGATAAATGGTATTACTTAGACGGTAATGCAGGCGGCGCCTTGAAAACTGGTTGGTACCAAGAAGGCGCGAAATGGTTCTATTTAGATCCATCTGCAGAGGG
>NZ_JAKUDW010000227.1:0-1452 GCF_022662595.1 Bacillus cereus group sp. BfR-BA-01524
CCGATAATAATTTCATGTACCTATTAAAAAAGAAACAGGAATCCCTGTTTCTTTTTTAATATTGCATTTTCGCGTTTTCTCCAGCTGTCGTTCCGGCAATTCTACCAGTAACAAGGGCTGATGTAATATTATAGCCACCAGTATAACCGTGAATATCAAGAACTTCTCCGCAGAAATATAAGCCGTTCGTAAATTTAGAAGACATTTCTTTCGGGTTAATTTCTTTCACGGATACACCTCCGCCAGTAACGAATGCTTTTTCAATTGACTGCGTACCATTTACATTCACAGTAAACTCTTTAAAGTCTTTCACAAGTGCGCGAATCTTTTCGTGAGAAACTTGTCCAGCTTGTTCACTACCGTCAATTTCATTTTTTTCTAGTAAGAATAGGAAGTAACGTTCAGGGACATAACCTTTTAAAACGTTTTTAATTCCTTTTTTCGGATCTTCTTTCATTTGTTTCAGCATGCGCTGAAATAGTTGCTCACTATTTTCCTCTGGCAATGCATCAATACTCATTTGTATTGTATTCGTTTTAAACTTTTTCAATGCTTTCACGACGAATTGACTACAGCGAAGAGCAGCAGGACCAGATAGGCCGAAATGAGTGAAGAGCATGTCCATTTTGTGAGAAATGATAGCTTTTCCTTTCGGGTTTAATACGCTTAAGTTTATATCACGTAAAGCAAGACCTTGTAATGAGCGATCACGTATAAACGGCTCGTTTGAAAGAATAGGTACTTCTGTTGGGAATAATTCTGTAATTGTATGACCTGCTTTTTCAGCCCAAGCGTATCCGTCTCCAGTGGAACCAGTTTGAGGAACTGATTTTCCGCCAACAGCGATAACGACGTGATTTGTTTCTAACACTTCGCCTGTTTGCAGTACAACTGCTTTCGTTTGACCATTTTCATATTCAATCGTTTCAACAGGCGTATTTGTACGGATTTTTACACCTAAGTCTTTTAATCGTGTTAAAAGTGAGTCTACAACAGATTGCGCTTTGTTTGACACAGGGAACATGCGACCGTGGTCTTCTTCTTTCAATTTAACACCAAGATTTTCGAAGAATGTAATAATATCTTCATTATTAAAAATAGAAAAAGCGCTGTATAAAAAGCGACCGTTTCCTGGTATATGTTTAACAATTTCATCAAGTGGTAGACGGTTCGTTACGTTACAGCGCCCGCCACCAGAAATCGCAAGTTTACGCCCAAGTTTATTTCCTTTATCAAGAAGCAAGACATTTGCGCCTTCTTCTGCAGCACCAATTGCAGCCATTAGCCCAGAAGGACCGCCGCCGATGACAATAACATCATAATGCATAATATATCGACCTCATTTTCTACATTTCCTGCCTAAAAGAATAGCATGTTTTCCCTTAAAAGAAAAATAGAGTGAAGTACTGCTTAATGAGAGAATTGTGGTACAATACAAAAGTTAGAGTTCAG
>NZ_JAKUDW010000228.1:0-1448 GCF_022662595.1 Bacillus cereus group sp. BfR-BA-01524
TTTGAACTGCACCCCAATTGTTAGACACAGTCTAACAATTGGAGGTGCAGTTTTTCTATGGCTAAATTTACAGCTGATGAAAAAATACAAATCGTTCTACGTTATTTGAACGGAAATGAAAGTTATCGAGAAATGGGTAGATCGCTCGGTATAAGTGACACAATCATTTTGAATTGGGTAAACCAATATAAACAGAATGGTCTGGAAGCTTTTCTAAAACGATGTACAAATTACACACAACAATTTAAACTAGACGTACTAAACTTTATGATTGAAAACGGTATGTCCTTATTTGAGACGGCAGCTATCTTTAATATTCCTGCCCCTTCAACGATTTCTGTTTGGAAAAAACAGCTCGAAACACAAGGAATTGATGCCCTTCAATCTAAGAAAAAGGGGCGTCCATCCATGAAAAAAGATTCAAATAAACAATTAAAACAACCTTTAGCTGAAGGGTCAGTCGAAGCACTTGAAGCACGCATTAAACAGCTTGAGATGGAAAATGAGTACTTAAAAAAGTTAAATGCCTTAGTTCAAAACAAGGAAAAATCACAAAACAAGACAAAGCGCAAGTAGTCTATGAATTAAGGCATAAATATTCGGTCAAAGCACTCGTGGAGCTAGCTACTATTCCTCGAAGCACGTATTATGATTTAGTAAAGAAAATGAATCGTCCAGATGTAGATGCCGATTTGAAAGCTGAGATTAAAGCGATTTATGAGGAAAATGAAGGTCGTTATGGTTACCGTCGCATTCGTGATGAATTAACGAATCGTGGCCAGAAAGTGAACCACAAGAAGGTTCAGCGCATTATGAAAGAGCTTGGGTTAAAGTGTGTTGTGCGTATGAAGAAATATAAATCCTATAAAGGAAAAGTCGGTAGAATTGCACCTAATATTTTAGAGCGTAATTTTCATACAGATGCACCGAATCAAAAGTGGGTAACAGACATCACAGAGTTTAAATTGTTTGGAGAAAAACTGTATGTATCACCTGTATTAGATTTGTATAATGGTGAAATTATTACCTATACAATTGGTTCTAGACCGACGTATTCGCTTGTTTCAGACATGTTAGAGAAAGCATTGGAACGTTTACCCGAAACCCACCAGCTACTGATGCATTCGGATCAAGGATGGCATTATCAAATGAGACAGTACGTCCGGACACTTGAATCAAGAGCTATCGTCCAGAGTATGTCTCGAAAAGGAAACTGTTACGACAACGCAGTAATAGAAAATTTCTTTGGGATTATGAAGTCGGAGTTCCTCTACATAAAAGAATTTGAAAATGTAGAGCACTTTAAAATAGAATTAGAAAAATATATAGATTATTATAATACGAAACGGATTAAGGCAAAATTAAAAATGAGCCCGGTACAATACCGGACTCACTTTTATCAAGCTGCCTAATGAAATAACCGTGTCTAACTTTTAGGGGTCACTTCA
>NZ_JAKUDW010000229.1:0-1420 GCF_022662595.1 Bacillus cereus group sp. BfR-BA-01524
GAGCCAAAACCAGAAGGTGAAAATGGTAAAAAAACAGAACAACCAAAGCAAGAGAACATTCAAGTTCCAAGTGCACAATTAAATGAAGCCATTTCTAAAACATCAGACAAGATGTTACAAGATGGAATTGAAAGTGATTGGGTAGCTGTAGCGCTTTCTCGTTCTGGAAAGAATGTGCCAATTGAGGCAAAATTAAATTATGTTAAGTCAGTAACTGAAAAAGTAGAAAAGCGCATTAATCGTTTTTCAGCGACAGATTTAGCTAGAACAATTATTATGATGAATGCAATGAGTGCAGACCCTAAAAATGTAGGTGGACATAATTTAGTTCAAAAATTGTATGAGTCAGATAAAGTGAATTCTGTTACAGGTTATGCATTTGCTTTACTTGCATTTGATACGAAGAAGTATGAGATTCCAGTTGAATCAAAATGGAACAGAGTTGCTCTAGTGGAAGCACTGTTAAATAATCAGCATACAGACGGTGGATGGACTTATAATAGTTCAGGTAGTAAAGATAGTGCTAGTAGCGTTGATGTAACAGGTATGGTTTTATCAGCATTAGCTCCTTATCAAGAGCGATCAGATGTGAAACCAGCTATACAAAAAGCTGTTGCGTATTTATATAACGAACAGCTGCAAAATGGCGGTTTTTCAGCTGATGGACAAGAAAATTCAAATAGTACTGCGCAAGCAATTATTGGATTATCTCTTGTTAAAGATGTAGATCAAAATCGTCTTCATAAGGCAATGCAAAACCTATTATCATATCAACTTTCAAATGGTGAATTTAAATGGTTACCAAGTGATCAAAATGGTAACGGAATGGCTACAGAACAGGCTCTTTTAGCATTACTTCAATTTAAGGAAATGGGAAAATCTATTTATGATTGGTCTAATGTAGACGCTGGTGATGTAATTAAGCCAAAACCGATTGAAGAGCCAGAAAAGGTCGTTGAACCAGAAAATAATGTAGTAGAAAAAGAAGTTACTGAAGAACCGAAAGAACAAAACCAAGTACAACAAGAAACAAAAGATGAAAATCTAAAAGTAGTTGTAGATAACGAACCGGTTAAGAATAAAAAAATCGGAAACGGTAACAGTCTACCAAAAACAGGAGCATCTTCTCATAGTGCAGCAACAGAAGTAGGTATGGGTGTATTATGTATTGCTTCTGCATATGTATTATGGAGACGTAAAGCAGCTTAACAAAAAATTAGGAGCAATTATTTGCTCCTAATTTTCGTATGAAAGGTGAGAGATAGGATGAGTAAGGTGAAATGGTTCATTTCTTTACTGCTTTCGCTCGGGCTACTTGCCGGATGTGAAGAGGCAGCTGTAAAGCCTGAGAAGAAGGTAGAACCGAAGCAAGAAGAGGTAGCGAAACAAGAAGAACAAAAAGATGAAGCGAAGCCGGAAG
>NZ_JAKUDW010000230.1:0-1388 GCF_022662595.1 Bacillus cereus group sp. BfR-BA-01524
TGATGATTGGTGGAAATCTAAAGAAAAGTGTCATCGTGATGATGATTGGTGTTCTAAACGAAATAAGTGTCGCTGTAATTGTTTCTTTATTTGTTGCCATTGTAAAAGGAAAAATTGGTAATATTTTCGATGTCAACTGAAAGGAAAGAATATGTCTTTTGGAACCACTCGGGCTTTTACGGATAGTTGATCCCACACCTACTTCCTTACTTTCGTTGAATTTTGAGGTGGGGGCCTTACTGCCCGGCAAATAGCGGGATAAATACTAGAATGTAATATATAAAAAGCTGACTGAGTATAGTCAGCTTTTTGTCAATGAACACGTAAAGGCTTAAACAGACAGACAGACATATATATTTACTGATTGGTGGGGTATTGAGAAAAAAAGCTGACTCTTATAAATCGATTTTTTAATTACTTCACGTACGCATAAAACTTTAGATGCTTATTGATTTGACGAATTCACCAATATTTTCATCAAAAAATTCATGCTATCTTTAATTAGTGCAATGCTTCATTGCTTAACGATTATCTTCAGGAGCCCTATAGACAATCGGGGTTTCTTTTATTTAAATAAAAATTTTGTTTAAACTTTACAAAACTCACCTATATTAAAATACCTTCTAAAATCCCTATTAAACATTTATAATACTTTTAAATGGTTTAAATTCTACAATCAGTAATGGAGGCATTTTAATGGGAAACATCCCAAAAATATCATCACACCAATCAAATCCAAATATACCCTCACAGCAAGTGAACCCTAATACCCAACAAGGTAATATAAAAAAAACAAGACGCCGTATTATAACTACTTTAGTCTTTATATTACCTATAATTTTTGTCGTGCAATATTCTCTGAATAACCAACAAGAAATGATTAAAGAAAAACAAATCACGCTTAATACGGAGCAACAAAAATTATCTTCTGTAAAGAAGGATGGGCATTCCCTTAACAATGATGTCAAGGCTTTAACAAGTAGTGAAGAAGAAATTTTAAAATTCGCAAGGAAACTGTATGGATTTTCTAAACCGAATGAAACTATATTTCAAATAACTGAATAAAATTACACTGCATTACCCAAAAGGCGATTTGAAGATAATCGCCTTTTTATATTTAATCTCTAAAGGAATCATACGAATCTCTCTTTCTATCATATAACTACTTTGTTTAATTTGTTAAAATACAATCACTTGTCCATTTCACTTTACTCTATCATTACATTTACTATTAGTAATACGATTTTTAGAGGTGATAAATAATGGACGAGTTTTTATCTTTTGCTGCACATAATCCGGGTTCTATTGGACCTACACTTCCACCTGTTCAACCCTTTCAATTCCCTACCGGTCCCACCGGTTCTACAGGACCAACCGGGCCAACTGGA
>NZ_JAKUDW010000231.1:0-1381 GCF_022662595.1 Bacillus cereus group sp. BfR-BA-01524
GGCTTAGAAGCAGCCACCATTTAAAGAGTGCGTAATAGCTCACTAGTCGAGTGACTCTGCGCCGAAAATGTACCGGGGCTAAATACACCACCGAAGCTGCGAATTGATACCAATGGTATCAGTGGTAGGGGAGCGTTCTAAGTGCAGTGAAGTCAGACCGGAAGGACTGGTGGAGCGCTTAGAAGTGAGAATGCCGGTATGAGTAGCGAAAGACGGGTGAGAATCCCGTCCACCGAATGCCTAAGGTTTCCTGAGGAAGGCTCGTCCGCTCAGGGTTAGTCAGGACCTAAGCCGAGGCCGACAGGCGTAGGCGATGGACAACAGGTTGATATTCCTGTACCACCTCTTTATCGTTTGAGCAATGGAGGGACGCAGAAGGATAGAAGAAGCGTGCGATTGGTTGTGCACGTCCAAGCAGTTAGGCTGATAAGTAGGCAAATCCGCTTATCGTGAAGGCTGAGCTGTGATGGGGAAGCTCCTTATGGAGCGAAGTCTTTGATTCCCCGCTGCCAAGAAAAGCTTCTAGCGAGATAAAAGGTGCCTGTACCGCAAACCGACACAGGTAGGCGAGGAGAGAATCCTAAGGTGTGCGAGAGAACTCTGGTTAAGGAACTCGGCAAAATGACCCCGTAACTTCGGGAGAAGGGGTGCTTTCTTAACGGAAAGCCGCAGTGAATAGGCCCAAGCGACTGTTTAGCAAAAACACAGCTCTCTGCGAAGCCGTAAGGCGAAGTATAGGGGGTGACACCTGCCCGGTGCTGGAAGGTTAAGGAGAGGGGTTAGCGTAAGCGAAGCTCTGAACTGAAGCCCCAGTAAACGGCGGCCGTAACTATAACGGTCCTAAGGTAGCGAAATTCCTTGTCGGGTAAGTTCCGACCCGCACGAAAGGTGTAACGATTTGGGCACTGTCTCAACCAGAGACTCGGTGAAATTATAGTACCTGTGAAGATGCAGGTTACCCGCGACAGGACGGAAAGACCCCGTGGAGCTTTACTGTAGCCTGATATTGAATTTTGGTACAGTTTGTACAGGATAGGCGGGAGCCATTGAAACCGGAGCGCTAGCTTCGGTGGAGGCGCTGGTGGGATACCGCCCTGACTGTATTGAAATTCTAACCTACGGGTCTTATCGACCCGGGAGACAGTGTCAGGTGGGCAGTTTGACTGGGGCGGTCGCCTCCTAAAGTGTAACGGAGGCGCCCAAAGGTTCCCTCAGAATGGTTGGAAATCATTCGTAGAGTGCAAAGGCATAAGGGAGCTTGACTGCGAGACCTACAAGTCGAGCAGGGACGAAAGTCGGGCTTAGTGATCCGGTGGTTCCGCATGGAAGGGCCATCGCTCAACGGATAAAAGCTACCCCGGGGATAACAGGCTTATCTCCC
>NZ_JAKUDW010000232.1:0-1363 GCF_022662595.1 Bacillus cereus group sp. BfR-BA-01524
ATTAATTCACAATAATTCGGATGGGAACTATAGAGTCGGGAGACATGGTTCACATTATCCTTATAGCATTTACATGGAACCTGCTTTTATTTTTAAATTTTTTTATAGTCCATGGAACGATGCAATGAAAAAACGAAAATTGCAAATTGGACCGACCCTTTCTCAACATAGTGTACGGCGTGGATTAGGTTCTCATCACTTAACAACAATTGAAAAATTAGAAAAAAAATATAAATACTATGCAACCTTAACTACGGACCTCCGGTTATTCTCAGAATACCAAACTATATTTCCTGACCTTTGTACTTAATGTCATAAATATTTAGTTTCTACATCCATCCGTTTTTTATTAATCTACCTACTCCAACTAACTACTTTTCTCTAGTAGAAATCTGATTTGGGACTCTTGCTGCACGCAGATTCCCCTTATTTAATCTCGTATCACCAGCCTATAATCTTTCATACCGTTTCTTAAAAAATAAAATCAAAACTAATGTTTTAAGAGTTATGGCCTTATTTTTTCCTATTATTCACTTTAAAATCTTTTTATAATAATATTGAAAAATACGGTATAATATAAATTACTGTTATTTAGGAGGGTCATAATGTCTGATAAGTATAAATTTTTCATTCTTATTGTTACTGCATTTTTTTCTTTCTTTTCCTTAATAAAAGATTTCCGTAACACTTCAAAAAGTTTCTTTTGGGGTAGTTTTGTAATTCTTACAAGCTTCATAATACTTTTAACACTCGCTTTAGATTTAACTCAAATACTCCTATATTCCACGCAAATAGCGCTTGAGATTATTACAATACCACGTAAACTTTTTCTACCATCTGTCACTGAAGCCGCTAGTATTTGCTAACAAAGTATTTTAATTTTCTTATGCATGCCAAAATATATTTTGGTAAATTTGACACACATTTATATCAAACAAGCATATTTTATTGTATGGTGACTATCTAATAATACAAATTTTAAATTTTTATAAGATCTTTTTATTTTTAATTAAAAATTTACAACATTCTAAAACAGTATGCACATAATATCCTCAATTCCCTTTTTCAACATGAAACTTGTCTCAGAGCGCCTTTAAAAGCGCTCTTTATCTTTAATAAAGGTTTTATTAAAATTTAGGTTAAAAATTAATACCCTATAGTCATGATAGCTATTTACTGTTTCCAAAATAAGTTGCATTAATAATATAGAAATGAAATACCTATAAAAATTATTACTTTACTATTTCTTTAAACATGCTAGTGAGGTGATTTCGATAGATTATCAAAACAAAGATATGTTCATTAACTTTTCACTTTTAGATATTAACCGTATTATTCTCCCACATTCTCCTACTGGACCTAC
>NZ_JAKUDW010000233.1:0-1303 GCF_022662595.1 Bacillus cereus group sp. BfR-BA-01524
TTCAAACCATTTCGGATTACTTAAGTCGATGATGAAGGAGCCTGTAAAAAAGGCTTCTTATTTTTTTAAAATAAACGTTTGTTTAAGCTGTATGTTCGGTAGAAAGAAACTCATGTAGTTCAAAGGCTAACAAAGAAAAATAAGAAATTAATCAAACGCTTGTTTAAGATATATGTTTGGTGCAGAATTTTTAAAAATTTATATATTTATTTTTTTCTTAACAAATGGCGGAAAAATAAGAAAAATTCGCAGGATTATTAAAAATTATCACGAAATAAGTAAAAGTTTAGCGAATAATGGTTTGAAATAATAAAACGTTTTCTATATGATAAAGGTAAAGGTTAGTAAAAAAGTAGGTGAATTTATGACAGTAACATTTTATTCATATCCAAAGTGTGGCACATGTCAAAAGGCAAAGAAATGGTTTGAGGCAAACGATGTAGCATATGAGATGATTCATATTGTTGAAAATCCACCATCAAAAGAAGATTTACGTAATTTACATGAAAAAAGTGAATTACCATTAAAAAAATTCTTTAATACAAGTGGAATGCGTTACCGTGAACTTGGTCTAAAAGATAAGTTGAAAGATGCAAGCGAAGACGAAATGTATGAGCTTTTAGCATCTGATGGCATGTTGATCAAACGTCCAATTGTAACAGATGGAACGAATGTAACACTTGGTTTTAACGAAGAGCAGTTTGAAAGTGTGTGGAAAAAGTACCAATAAGGTATTTTTACATAATTAATACATTCACTGGAGGTACAGTCATGAGCATTCCAAATAATTTACGTTACTCTGAAGAACACGAATGGGTAAAAACTGAAGGTAATGAAGTTGTTATCGGTATTACTCACTTTGCACAAGGTGAGCTAGGCGATATCGTATTCGTTGAACTTCCTGAAGTAGGTGCAACAATCGAAGCTGACGAGCCATTCGGAAGCGTAGAATCTGTTAAAACAGTTTCTGAGTTATACGCACCTGTAAGCGGTAAAGTTGTAGCAGTAAACGAAGAATTAAGTGACCAACCAGAACTTGTTAACGAATCTCCATACGAGGGTGCATGGATGGTTAAAGTTGAACTTTCTGATGCAAGCCAAGTTGAGAAGTTATTAACTGCAGAAAAATATGCAGAAATGACAAACCAAGACTAATTATAGTCGACTAAAGGACAGCCTTTGTGCTGTCCTTTTTTATTTTGTGTAAAATAATGAATGTAGAATCATATACTAATTATCGTGTAGGAGAACGTTTTTTGAAAAAAACTTTTTCGTTTAATCTTTATGCAGGTCTAGCCGCTTT
>NZ_JAKUDW010000234.1:0-1282 GCF_022662595.1 Bacillus cereus group sp. BfR-BA-01524
TGAAGTGAACCCGAATAGTGGTACATGAAAAAAACACCTCCTGAATTCGCATACTAAGTATGCAAATTCAATGGAGGTGTTTTTGGTTTGAAGACAAGAGTTCATTACCCAGAAGAAATAAAGTGGAAAGTGATTGAAATGAAAAAGGATGGATATTCCAATCGGACCATTATGGAGAAGTTTGGAATTAAAAATGTTTCCCAAATTAAGACATGGATGAAGTGGTATCGTACCGGTCAAACGTACCGTTTTCAACAACCTGTAGGAAAGCAATATTCTTATGGAAAAGGGCCAAAAGAGTTAAATGAATTGGAACAGCTACGGTTAGAAAATAAACAGTTAAAAACAAAATTACTGATATGGGGAAAGTATCTGGAAATCGAAAGGAGTTGAACCTGGAAACTGTAGTTACTTTATGGACCGATTTCAAAACAAAACTAACGGTAAAAGAATTGTGTAATGTATTAGAATTACCCCGGTCTACATTTTATCGTTGGTTACAACGAACAGTGGACCTAAGAGATGAGATAGAAGAGAAAATAAAGGATGTTTGTCTTCGGCATAAATTACGATATGGATATCGAAGAGTGACCGCAACTCTTCGGAAAATGGGACTGTGTGTGAATCATAAAAAAGTATTACGAATCATGAGACAAAATCAGATTCTCTCAAAAGTTCGTCGAAAGAAAAAGAAATATATCAGTGGTGCGGAGCCAGTAGTAGCCCCTCATCGATTGGAACGCCAATTCGATGCATCCGCACCAAATGAAAAGTGGTTTACGGATGTGACGTATCTATTATTTGGAGAGCGTACCTTGTATTTATCAACGATTATGGATGCCTTTAATCGTGAAATTATTAGTTATGTCATCAGCGAGTCCCAAGCACTGCCATTAGCAATGAAGACATTAAAACAAGCAATGAGAGGGCGAAAAGTAAAAGATGTCCTTCTTCACTCAGATCAAGGAAGTATTTATACAGCGAAGGAATTTCAAGCATATGCCAAAGAAAATGGCATTATCACCAGCATGTCCCGGAGAGGAAATTGCCATGATAATGCCGTCATGGAAAGCTTCTTTGGTCATTTGAAAAGTGAAGCCTTCTATTCACAAGAGATAACAAAAGTATCCAACACAACTGTGCGAAAGATTGTGCTAGAATACATTCATTACTACAATTGTGTGCGAATTCAAGAAAAATTAAACCACCTATCCCCTAAAGAATTTAGGGAACAAGTGGTTTAGGTGTTTTGATAGGTGTCCCGTTTTCAGGGTTCACTTCA
>NZ_JAKUDW010000235.1:0-1275 GCF_022662595.1 Bacillus cereus group sp. BfR-BA-01524
TACAATTGTGTGCGAATTCAAGAAAAATTAAACCACCTATCCCCTAAAGAATTTAGGGAACAAGTGGTTTAGGTGTTTTGATAGGTGTCCCGTTTTCAGGGTTCACTTCATCTTATAGACAAGCAGCTTTTTAGTTTGTTTCATATATAATTTGACCTATTTTCGTAATATCATATCCGCCAATCGCATTTAATTCATTATGAAATTCTTCCGATTGCAGAATGTCTTTCACGACTTCAATCAGCTCTTCATTTTCTTTATTCTTCAAAATTACTAAATCATACTGTTCTTTCATGATTGGAATAAAGTCCACATTTACAATTTGCGAAAACTTTTCTGAACCTACTCCTACATCAGCTTTTCCATTTGCAACTTGCGTGGCAACACCCAGATGATTCGATTCTTCCCATTCATATCCACTAATATCAGCTTTATTTAATTTTTGGATTCGTAATTGTTCATCCACTAACACTCTAATACCAGAACCCTTTTCTCGATTTACAAACTTTATAGTGGATCCGGATATGTCGGCCCATGTCTTTATTTTCTTCGGATTTCCTTTTTGGACATAAAACCCTACATTTCTGGACAATAAATTAATCATAATACATGGCTGTCCTACTAAAATGCGTTTTACATAAGGAACATTATATGTACCCGTTTCACCATCAAACAAATGCAAACTAACGATACTTCCTTCTCCTTGATACATTTTCACTAAACTTGTTAAGCTACCTTGATACGCCCTTAAAACATTAGAACTTGGCAAACGGTTTTCTATACGTTTAGCTAACATATCTAACGTTAGTTCTTGACCACTAATAATACACGTGTTCAAGATACTACTACCATCGTTTTTTACAGGAGTAACTTGTACCTTTCCTGTTTTCATTTGTTTTATATATTGATCTAAATCTGCTGCATCAATGCGCATCTGTCTACCAACTCTATAAGAAGGAAGTTCTCCTTTTTTAATTAAGTCGTATACAGTTAATTTTGATACTTTTAATCGCTTCGCTACTTCTTCCGTTGTGTAGGAATGATGATCCATAGACGATTCCTCACTTTCTTCCTTCATTGTAACAAAGAAAAGAATATTTCTCCTATATTAAAAAAACAACTACATCGTTCAAATTATATTCAATTATAACTAGTTATAATTAGTTATAATTAGTTATAATTAGATGTGTCAAAACGAAAGGGGATTTTTTTATGAATAAATTTACATTACGTTCTATTGGGGCACTTATACTTTCTTTCCTTCTTATATTTAGT
>NZ_JAKUDW010000236.1:0-1218 GCF_022662595.1 Bacillus cereus group sp. BfR-BA-01524
CCTGTTCCCTCACCTGGTTTTTCCGGATCTTTATCTGTATCTTTTTTATTTGTAATTTGAAGCTTTACAACTTCAATTTTTTCATTAGAAATCGTAAATTTGATTTCCTTATTGGATAAAGTGTATCCTTCTGGCGCTTGGATTTCTTTTAAAATATAATCTCCTGGTTCTAACTTCTTAGAAATTGCTTTACCGCTCTTATTTGTTGTTAATGTGTCCATTTTTGTTCCGTCTTTCCAAATTTCAAACACTGCGCCTGCTAATGTTGTATTTGTATTATTAGCATCTACCTTTGTAATTTCTAATTGACCTGTAATTTCTTCTTTCACTTTTTCATTCATAACTTCTTGTTTTACTACATCATTTGCTACAACATTTACTTCTACTGTTACTTCTAACGCCTTATAACCTTCCGGCGCTTTCGTTTCTTCTAACGTGTACTTTCCTGGCACTACGTTTTCGAATTTCACAACACCATCTTTATCTGTTGTTTTCGCCTCTCCAACTACTTGGCCAGCTTCGTTTTTCAGTTTAAATTCTGCACCTGCCAGAACTCTTCCACTCTCTGCATCCTTTTTGATTACTTGTAAGCTTCCTAGTTCTTTTGCGTTTTCTATTTGTACTTCTACTACTTTGTCTGCTTCCACAACGACTTCAATTTCTTCTTTTAACAACTTATACCCTTGTGGTGCTTTCGTTTCTTTTAATGTGTACTTTCCTGGCTCTAATTTCTGAGAAATTACTTTACCAGTTTTATCTGTTCGTAACGTATCTACTTTTTTACCATCCTTATACACTTCGAATTCTGCGTCTGATAATACTTTCGTTTTATCTTCTGCATCTACTTTCACAATTTCAAATTGACCTGTTACTTTTTCATTCGTAACCTCTTGTTTTACTACTTCGTTCGCTACAACGTTTACTTCTACTGTTACTTCTAACGCCTTATAACCTTCTGGTGCTTTCGTTTCTTCTAACGTGTACTTTCCTGGCACTACGTTTTCGAATTTCACAACACCATCTTTATCTGTTGTTTTCGTTTCTCCAACTACTTGACCAGATTCATTCTTTAATTTAAATTCTGCGCCTGCTAGAACTTTTCCACTTTCTGCATCCTTTTTGATTACTTGTAAGCTTCCTAGTTCTTTTGCGTTTTCTACTTGTACTTCTACTACTTTGTCCGCTTCCACAACGACTTTAATTTCTTCTTTTAACAAC
>NZ_JAKUDW010000237.1:0-1158 GCF_022662595.1 Bacillus cereus group sp. BfR-BA-01524
TGTAGGTCCAATCAGACCTCCGTCCTTTTACCGGAGACGATGCCGCCGCCCTCTACTCAGTTTCCCTTTCGTAAGCGATGCTCCGAGGTGATCTTCAATGATTCGATTGTTACTACCCTCACAGCCTTGGAGTAGCTCTCTGAAACGATCATAATCATCTACTTTCCTCTTCTTTGCATATACAACATATAAAGTTAGAAAATTCTTAATTAACTTTTATTTGTTACACGTATTATAGGACGTTGTTCTTTTCGTTGTCAACATATTTTTTAAAAAAATAAAAATTCATTCTATTTATTTTTTCTCAAATCAAAATTGGAATGCATTACTTACATACACTCATATATTACTTAAGTATGTTTGCATTACTACATAAAGAAAAATTTATGAGGAGATGAGGAAACTATGTTAAAAGGAAAAGTAGCGTTAGTTACAGGAGCAAGCCGAGGAATTGGACGAGCGATCGCTAAACGTTTAGCAAATGACGGTGCATTGGTTGCTGTTCATTACGGTAATCGAAAAGATGACGCTGAAGAAACTGTTCATGAAATTCAATCAAATGGTGGCCAAGCTTTTTCTATCGGCGCAAATTTAGAATCCTTACACGGTGTAGAAAACCTTTATAAAGCTTTAGATACTGAATTACAAAAGCGCACTGGTGAAACACAATTTGATATTTTAATAAACAATGCTGGCATTGGTCCTGGTGCTTTTATTGAAGAAACGACTGAACAATTTTTTGATAGAATGGTTTCAGTAAATGCAAAAGCACCATTCTTTATCATTCAACAAGCACTGCCACGTTTACGTGACAATAGCCGAATTATTAATATTTCATCCGCTGCGACCCGCATTTCTTTACCTGATTTTGTTGCATATAGTATGACGAAAGGCGCTATTAATACAATGACTTTTACGCTAGCAAAACAGCTTGGAGCACGAGGAATAACGGTGAATGCAATACTTCCAGGATTTATTAAAACAGATATGAATGCAGAACTCTTGAGCGACCCGATGATGAAGCAGTACGCTACTACTATTTCCGCTTTCAATCGCTTAGGTGAAGTAGAAGACATTGCCGATACTGCTGCATTTCTTGCTTCTCCAGACAGCCGCTGGGTTACTGGACAATTAATTGATGTGAGCGGAGGATCTTGT
>NZ_JAKUDW010000238.1:0-1130 GCF_022662595.1 Bacillus cereus group sp. BfR-BA-01524
CCTGGTAAGCTTTCTTTCTCTACTAATTTGTACTTTCCTACAGATAAGTCTGAGATTTTTGCTTTACCATTTTTATCTGTTTTTACTTCCGTTACTACTTTGCCTTGCTCATCTTGTACTTCGAAGACTACACCTTCTAATACTTTTTGACTATCTTTATCTACTTTTGTGATTTCTACTGAACCTTTGTCTAACTGTTCATTCTCTACTTTTAATGATAAGACTTCTGTCATACCCTTTTTAATTTCGAATGATACTGGCTCTGTTAATTTTTTGTAGCCTGGTAAATTCTCTACTTCTACTAGTTTGTAACTTCCTACAGATAGATCTGAAATTGTTGCTTTTCCTTCTTTATCTGTTGTTACTTTCGTTACTACTTTGCCTTTTTCATCTTGCACTTCGAATGTTACGCCCGCTAATACTGCGCCACTTTCTTTGTCTACTTTTGTAATTTCTACTGAACCTTTATATAACAGTTCGTTCTCTACTTTCAATGATAAAACTTTCGTCATACCTTTTTTGATTTCGAATGATACTGGTTCCGTTAATTTTTTGTAACCTGGTAAGCTTTCTTTCTCTACTAATTTGTACTTTCCTACAGATAAGTCTGAGATTTTTGCTTTACCATTTTTATCTGTTTTTACTTCCGTTACTACTTTGCCTTGCTCATCTTGTACTTCGAAGACTACGCCTTCTAATACTTTTTGACTATCTTTATCTACTTTTGTAATTTCTACTGAACCTTTGTCTAACTGTTCATTCTCTACTTTTAATGATAAGACTTCTGTCATACCCTTTTTAATTTCGAATGATACTGGCTCTGTTAGCTTTTTGTAGCCTGGTAAGCTCTTCATCTCTACTAATTTGTATTTTCCTACTGATAGATCTGAAACGTTTGCTTTTCCATCTTTATCTGTCGTTACTTCTGTTACTACTTTGCCTTTGTCGTCTTGAACTTCGAAGACTACGCCTTCTAATACTTTTTGACTATCTTTATCTACTTTTGTTACTTCCACATTTCCCTTGTCTAACATTTCGTTTTCTACTGTTAAAGCAAGAGATTTTGTCATGCCTTTTTCAATTTGGAAAGCAATCGGATCTACTAATTGTTTATACCCTTTTGGTGCCTT
>NZ_JAKUDW010000239.1:0-1127 GCF_022662595.1 Bacillus cereus group sp. BfR-BA-01524
TGTGGAGATCGTGACAATATTAATCAAACATTACAAACTATGTTTATAAGAAAGCCTAAAGAATTAAAAAATCTACCCATAAAATTAGTGTAACCTGTATAAATTTTATACTGGTTTTTTTATAGTTTTGTATGCTTGTCCCTTCTCACTCTCTATATGAAGAGCTAAAAGTACCGCAAGGAACAGGTAGTATTTTTAAGCAAACCCAGCTTAAAAATCTCCACCTTTGTTAGAAAAGACTTTTTTCTAACATCCTTGCGGTACTTTTTTTGGCTCGTTTGCTTCCATCGCCAAGCCGATAAACTCAAAAGTGGGATTTAGGCATATCGGCTTGAACTATTCATTATACGAGCCAAACCGCTTGATCTAACGTTCTAAGATGGATTCTTAATCTTTATTTAAGATACGCAATATGTGGGGTCTCCCCACACCCCGGCCAGCCTCTACCTCAAAAGTAGGGGGAAGTAATTTGTTTTAAAAGCCTCGGAGGGGCTTAATTTCGATTTTTAGATTAAAAGGCTATAAAACTATTCACCTCGTAAAATAATAGAATGTAGAGGTATTCTAGACCTTTAGATGATGAGATTTGTAGATTTTAGTTTTTTTATCTGTTTTTTTAGGGATTCCATAGCGATTTTTTGTTTGTCTTTGTTTTTGTATTATTTGTGTTTTGCGAAGACATAGCGAAGCTTGATGTCTTCGCTATGATTATGGATTTACTCGTTTAATTGCGAGAAGAATAACTTTTACAGATCGTGTATGCGAAGTATACGGATCTGTTGAGACAAAGAGAGTTTGCCATGGGCGAATTCTCTTTGTCTTTTTCTAAGAAGCGTAAGCTGAATTAGAAAAAGAGGCATTCCTGGTGCGAAGCTTCCAGGGATGCGAAATCCCGCAGGGCAAAATACGCCTGAAGACCATTCACTCGGCTTGCCGAGCTTGTTTTTGGTTCAAGCGCAGCGAGAATCAAAAATGAATGCGTCTGACCGCAGGCATGAAAAAGCGTTAGCTTTTATCATGCCAAGGCAGGGGGATTTTGCCCTGCTTGAATCTTGCAGGACGCAGGACGGCAAGATGATTCGTCAGATGCTCTTGATCTTCCCGGTTTAAAGCCGTTAAGGCGATAA
>NZ_JAKUDW010000240.1:0-1087 GCF_022662595.1 Bacillus cereus group sp. BfR-BA-01524
CTTTAAGTGAGGGGTACAGATGAACAAATTTATACGTGAACTAAAAACAGAAGAACTAACAGAGCATGTTGGAGGAATTGATCCTAAAAATGAAACAGTAATCCATGATGGCGGAGGAGTAGGACCTAATTGTAAGGTGTTATTTGTAGCATGTCGAGCCAAGGATTGGGGATCATGTCAATTATGGTATGATTTTTGTAGATATTAATTTATATATTTAGCAAGTTAACAAAGGAGGAATACAAGTGAACAAATTTATACGTGAACTAAAAACAGAAGAGCTAACAAAGCATGTTGGAGGAATTGATCCTAAAAATGAAACAGTAATCCATGATGGTGGAGGAGCAGGACCTAATTGTAAGGCGCTATTACTTGGATGTCAATTCAAGGATTGGACATCATGTAAATTGTGGAATCAGTTTTGTTCTTATTAAATTATGTATTTAGCAAGTAAAAATAGAAGGAATACAGATGAATAATTTTATGCGCGAATTAAAAGCAGAAGAATTAACAAAGCATGTTGGAGGAATTAATCCTAAAAATGAAACAGTAATCCATGATGGTGGAGGAGCAGGACCCGATTGTAAGATGTTATTACTAGGATGTCAAATGAAGTATATATCTCAATGTAATTTATGGACTCAGTTTTGTAGAAGTTAATTTATGTATTTAGCAAATTAACAAAGGAGGAATACAAGTGAACAAATTTATACGTGAACTAAAAACAGAAGAGCTAACAAAGCATGTTGGAGGAATTGATCCTAAAAATGAAACAGTAATCCACGATGGCGGAGGAGCAGGTCCAAATTGTAGAAGGTTAGCTCAGTCATGTATTTTGAAAAATTTAAAATCATGTGGCTTGTTCGATCAGTTTTGTTAATGTATTTTTAAAAATAAATATTTTCAGGAGGATTTTAAATGAATAAATTTATACGTGAATTAAAAGCAGAAGAATTAATAAAGCATGTTGGAGGGGTTGATTCTAAAAATGAAACAGTAATCCATGATGGTGGAGGAGCGGGACCGAATTGTAAAAGTTTGCTGAATCAATGTATATTAAAAAATTTAAAATCGTGTGGCTTGTTTG
>NZ_JAKUDW010000241.1:0-1077 GCF_022662595.1 Bacillus cereus group sp. BfR-BA-01524
CCGCCTGTCGGTTTTCAAGACCGATCCCTTCAGCCGAACTTGGGTATACCTCCGAGACATATATTAAATAAAGTGGAGCCTAGCGGGATCGAACCGCTGACCTCCTGCGTGCAAGGCAGGCGCTCTCCCAGCTGAGCTAAGGCCCCATGTTTTTTGGAATATCGGGAAGACAGGATTTGAACCTGCGACCCCCTGGTCCCAAACCAGGTGCTCTACCAAGCTGAGCCACTTCCCGTTAATAAAAGCGCGCCCGAGAGGAGTCGAACCCCTAACCTCTTGATCCGTAGTCAAACGCTCTATCCAATTGAGCTACGGGCGCATATGGTGCCGAGGGCGGGGGTCGAACCCGCACGGTGGTCACCCACCGCAGGATTTTAAGTCCTGTGCGTCTGCCTGTTCCGCCACCCCGGCATGTCATATTGAAAATTGGAGCGGAAGACGGGATTCGAACCCGCGACCCCAACCTTGGCAAGGTTGTATTCTACCACTGAACTACTTCCGCAAGACATGTATGAGTTATTTTATTAAAAGTGCGGGTGAAGGGAGTCGAACCCCCACGCCAAAGGCGCTAGATCCTAAGTCTAGTGCGTCTGCCAATTCCGCCACACCCGCATATTTTATTAAAAATGGTGAGCCATGAAGGATTCGAACCTTCGACCCTCTGATTAAAAGTCAGATGCTCTACCAACTGAGCTAATGGCTCTTAATGGCTGGGCTAGCTGGATTCGAACCAGCGCATGACGGAGTCAAAGTCCGTTGCCTTACCGCTTGGCTATAGCCCATTAATTAAGAATGGTGGAGGGGGGCAGATTCGAACTGCCGAACCCGAAGGAGCGGATTTACAGTCCGCCGCGTTTAGCCACTTCGCTACCCCTCCGACATATATGGTGGAGGATGACGGGATCGAACCGCCGACCCCCTGCTTGTAAGGCAGGTGCTCTCCCAGCTGAGCTAATCCTCCATTTTGCCTGGCAACGTCCTACTCTCACAGGGACAAGGTCCCAACTACCATCGGCGCTAGAGAGCTTAACTTCCGTGTTCGGTATGGGAACGGGTGTGACCTCTCTGCCATCATTA
>NZ_JAKUDW010000242.1:0-1008 GCF_022662595.1 Bacillus cereus group sp. BfR-BA-01524
GATACTTTGCCATTACCTTATTATTTTTCACCTGTAGCTCTACTGGTTTCGGTTTAGAACCTTCTGCTGTGATGCTGCCTTCTACATACTCTAAACCATTTGGTAATGCATCCTGTATATTTACCTCTGCTAGTTTTCCGTTTTCTATCGTGTTTTTAAAACTAATCCGGTATTCTACTTCTTCTCCTAGTTTCGGTTTATGATTATTTGCTACTTTCTGTGCAGCAATTTTACCATCTTTATATTGCGGAGTAATTTCCACGTGAGGCTCTTCTTGCTCATTTTTTGTAGCTACTACGATTGCTTTATTAACAATCTCCTTGCCTATTTCTGCTTCTTCTTTTACTTTCACTTTAAAGATAATACTTCTTTCTTTTGTATCCGCAATTTCTAGATACTTTGCCATTACCTTGCCGTTTTCAAATTTCAATTCTACCGGACTAGGCTTAAATCCTTCTGCTTGTAAACTGTTCTCTACATACTCTAATCCAGCTGGAATTTCATCTTCTACTTTAACCTCTACTAGTTTTCCGTTTTCTACCGTGTTTTTAAAACTAATTCGGTATTCTACTTCTTCTCCTAATTTCGGTTTTTTATTGTTTACAAATTTCTCTGCTTTAAGCTTACCGTCTTTATATTCTGGCGTAATTGTTACTTCTGAAGTTGTTGGATCTTTTGTATCATCAACAACTACTTTATTGACAATGCCTTCACCAACTTTTACTTCTTCTTTTACTTTCGCTTTAAAGACGATACTTCTTTCTTCTGTATCCATAATTTCTGGATATTTGGCGATTACTTTTCCATCTTTCACTTTCAGTTCTACCGGATTCGGCTTAGAACCTTCCGCTCGTAAACTATCTTTCACATACTCTAATCCATTTGGTAAATCATCTTCTATTTTTACCTCTGCTAGCTTTCCGTTTTCTAACGTGTTTTTAAAACTAATTCGGTATTCTACTTCTTCTCCTAACTTCGGCGTTTCATTATTTACCGTTTTCTTCGCTT
>NZ_JAKUDW010000243.1:0-1005 GCF_022662595.1 Bacillus cereus group sp. BfR-BA-01524
ATCTGTCGTTACTTCTGTTACTACTTTGCCTTTGTCGTCTTGAACTTCGAAGACTACGCCTTCTAATACTTTTTGACTATCTTTATCTACTTTTGTTACTTCTACATTTCCCTTGTCTAACATTTCATTTTCTACTGTTAAAGCAAGAGATTTTGTCATGCCTTTTTCAATTTGGAAAGTAATCGGATCTACCAATTGCTTATATCCTTTTGGTGCTTTTACTTCTACTAACTTGTATGTGCCAACTGATAAATTAGTAACTTGTGCTTGTCCTTTTTTATCTGTCGTTATTTTAGCGACTACTTGTCCTGCTGCATCTTGAATTTCAAAGACTGCATCAGCTAAAGCATCTTTATTTTCTTTATCTACTTTTGTAATTTCTATATTTCCTACATCCACTAATTCATTTTCTACAGTCAATTGTAATGCTGTAACTCTACCTTTTTCAATTTCGAATGAAACTGGCTTTTCTAGTGGCTTGTATCCTGCCGGTGTTTCTACTTCTACTAACTCATACTTTCCAATAGATAAATCTGAAACGTTTGCTTTTCCTTCTTTATCCGTTGTTACTTTTGCAACTACTTTTCCTTTTGAGTCACGTACTTCAAATACAACATTTTCTAATGGAGCTTTACTGTCTTTATCTATTTTTGTGATTTCTACATTCCCCGTATCTACCATTTCATTTTCTACAGTGAACGTTAAAGATTTTGTCATACCTTTTTTAATTTCAAATGGTACAGGCTTTTCTAATTTTTTGTAGCCTGGTAAACTCTCTACTTCTACTAACTTGTACTTTCCTACTGATAAATCTGAAACTGTTGCTTTTCCAGTTTTATCTGTCGTTACTTTCGTTACCACCTTGCCTTTGTCGTCTTGAACTTCAAAGATTACACCTACTAATGGTGCCTTATTATCTTTATCTATTTTTGTAATTTCTACATTTCCCGTATCTACCATTTCATTTTCTATTTTTAATGATAGAACTTCTGTCATTCCTTTTTT
>NZ_JAKUDW010000244.1:0-988 GCF_022662595.1 Bacillus cereus group sp. BfR-BA-01524
CAGATGCTCTACCAACTGAGCTAATGGCTCGTAAATGGCTGGGCTAGCTGGATTCGAACCAGCGCATGACGGAGTCAAAGTCCGTTGCCTTACCGCTTGGCTATAGCCCATTAATATTTACTAGTATGGTTATCTTCTCAAAAAAATAAACCCTTTCAGGTTATTTTAAAGAAAATGGTGGAGGGGGGCAGATTCGAACTGCCGAACCCGAAGGAGCGGATTTACAGTCCGCCGCGTTTAGCCACTTCGCTACCCCTCCGACATTTAAACATATATGGTGGAGGATGACGGGATCGAACCGCCGACCCCCTGCTTGTAAGGCAGGTGCTCTCCCAGCTGAGCTAATCCTCCAAAAGTGGTGACCCGTACGGGATTCGAACCCGTGTTACCGCCGTGAAAGGGCGGTGTCTTAACCACTTGACCAACGGGCCAAAAATTTAAAAATTTTTTCCAAGCTTCCAACCGGGCTTGAACCGGTGACCTCTTCCTTACCATGGAAGTACTCTACCAGCTGAGCTATGGAAGCATAATGGCTCCGCAGGTAGGAATCGAACCTACGACCGATCGGTTAACAGCCGATAGCTCTACCGCTGAGCTACTGCGGAATAATACAAGCCTGGCAACGTCCTACTCTCACAGGGACAAGGTCCCAACTACCATCGGCGCTAGAGAGCTTAACTTCCGTGTTCGGTATGGGAACGGGTGTGACCTCTCTGCCATCATTACCAGACTTTTATCATTATACACATTCTTTTCAGAATGTCAAAAGGAATTTTAAATATATATTCCTTCAAAACTAGATAACATTGCTACATATTATATGGTTAAGTCCTCGATCTATTAGTATTCGTCAGCTCCACATGTCACCATGCTTCCACCTCGAACCTATCAACCTGATCATCTTTCAGGGATCTTACTAGCTTACGCTATGGGAAATCTCATCTTGAGGGGGGCTTCATGCTTAGATGCTTTCAGCACTTATCCCTTC
>NZ_JAKUDW010000246.1:0-938 GCF_022662595.1 Bacillus cereus group sp. BfR-BA-01524
CCTTGTATCCCTTGCGGACCAGTTGGACCAATATCTCCTTGCACACCTTGGATTCCTTGGGGACCTTGTAACCCTGTCACTCCGGTTGCTCCCGTTTCTCCTGTCGCTCCTGTCACTCCAGTTGAGCCTGTCGCCCCGGTATCCCCTGTTACTCCTGTCGCACCAGTTGCTCCTGTCGGGCCAGGTGGTCCACCCGATGGACCAGTTACTCCCGTCGGACCTGATGGCCCCGTTGGGCCGGACGGTCCTGCTGGTCCTCCAGAAGGTCCTGTTACCCCTGTTGCTCCCGTTATTCCAGTTGGGCCTGTAGTTCCTTCCCCTGTCGCCCCTGTTGCTCCCGTATCTCCTGTGGCCCCCGTCGGACCTTGGATTCCTTGGATTCCTTGAGCACCTTGCACTCCTTGTGCACCCGTCGCTCCTTGAATGCCTTGTATTCCTTGCACTCCTTGTGCACCCATCGGACCTGTTGGGCCAATCCCCCCTTGAGCACCTTGCATTCCTTGGGGACCCTCTGGACCTGTTGCTCCTATTTCCCCTTGTATCCCTTGAATTCCAGTTGCTCCTTGTGCTCCTGTTGCTCCCGTTATCCCTTGCACACCTTGAATTCCCTGAATTCCTTGGGGACCTTGTGAGCCTGTTGCTCCTACCGGTCCTTGAATGCCTTGTATCCCCTGTGGCCCCTCTGGACCAGTTGCTCCAGCTGGCCCTGGTACTCCTTGTATTCCTTGCGGGCCCTGAAGTCCCTCTGGGCCTTCTGGACCTGTTGGTCCTATATCACCCATTGGACCTTGTATCCCTTGAACTCCTTGTGGTCCTGTTGCTCCTGATGGCCCTGGTACTCCTTGTATTCCTTGTGGACCTTGATCTCCTGTTGCTCCTGTGGCCCCTTGAGGACCTATAGCCCCCTGTATACCTTGTGGACCTTGATCCCCTGTTGC
>NZ_JAKUDW010000247.1:0-887 GCF_022662595.1 Bacillus cereus group sp. BfR-BA-01524
GTATTTGCTTCTACGATCTCGAATTTCATCAATAACTTGTTTATATTGTCTTTCTTGTTTTAATTCATTTTGAGATATTGTTTCTTTTTGAATCGTAATCGTTAAAAAGAAAAGGTGAAACTTCATATGTGAATTCCTCCTTTCGAATTGGAATTACAGATGACTACAGTAATGACTTTGTCTTTCTTTTACATGATCTATAGCCTGATTAATGTGTCGCTCATGAAGCATTTCAGACTCGGAAAATGTATTTTTTTGAATGGTAATGGTTAAAAAGAATACTTTAAATTTCATTAGATAATTGCCCCTTTATAAGTGATTTAGAAAAAACGAGTGTAATAAGAAATTACAGGTGACTACAGTAATGACTTTGTCTTTCTTTTACATGATCCATAGCCTGATTAATTTGTCGCTCATGAAGCATTTCAGACTCGGAAAATGTATTTTTTTGAATGGTAATGGTTAAAAAGAATACTTTAAATTTCATTGGATAATTACCCCTTTATAAGTGATTTAGAAAAGACGAGTGTAATAAGAAGATTGGCGCTCTTTTACGTCGTCCATAATGTTTTGAATGTGTTGCTCACGTAAAATCTCTTTCTGTGAAAGTTTACGTTTTTGAATGGTGATAGTTAAAAAGAATGCTTTAAATTTCATTAGATTTATGACCCCCTTTATAAGTGATTTAGAAAAGACGAGTGTAATAAGAAGATTGGCGCTCTTTTACTTCGTCCATAATGCTTTGGATGTGTTGCTCACGTAAAATCTCTTTCTGCGAAAGTTTACGCTTTTGAATAGTGATAGTTAAAAAGAATGCTTTAAATTTCATGAATATATGACCCCTTTAAAATATATTTTTAATACATTTGAGTGTAGTATGAACTTTT
>NZ_JAKUDW010000248.1:0-881 GCF_022662595.1 Bacillus cereus group sp. BfR-BA-01524
TGGAGCCAGCCGCCTAAGGTGGGACAGATGATTGGGGTGAAGTCGTAACAAGGTAGCCGTATCGGAAGGTGCGGCTGGATCACCTCCTTTCTATGGAGAATTGATGAACGCTGTTCATCAATATAAGTTTCCGTGTTTCGTTTTGTTCAGTTTTGAGAGAACTATCTCTCATATATAAATGTATGTTCTTTGAAAACTAGATAACAGTGTAGCTCATATTTTTTTAATTTTAGTTTGGTTAAGTTAGAAAGGGCGCACGGTGGATGCCTTGACACTAGGAGTCGATGAAGGACGGGACTAACGCCGATATGCTTCGGGGAGCTGTAAGTAAGCTTTGATCCGAAGATTTCCGAATGGGGAAACCCACTATACGTAATGGTATGGTATCCTTACCTGAATACATAGGGTATGGAAGACAGACCCAGGGAACTGAAACATCTAAGTACCTGGAGGAAGAGAAAGCAAATGCGATTTCCTGAGTAGCGGCGAGCGAAACGGAACATAGCCCAAACCAAGAGGCTTGCCTCTTGGGGTTGTAGGACATTCTATACGGAGTTACAAAGGAACGAGGTAGACGAAGCGACCTGGAAAGGTCCGTCGTAGAGGGTAACAACCCCGTAGTCGAAATTTCGTTCTCTCTTGAATGTATCCTGAGTACGGCGGAACACGTGAAATTCCGTCGGAATCTGGGAGGACCATCTCCCAAGGCTAAATACTCCCTAGTGATCGATAGTGAACCAGTACCGTGAGGGAAAGGTGAAAAGCACCCCGGAAGGGGAGTGAAAGAGATCCTGAAACCGTGTGCCTACAAATAGTCAGAGCCCGTTAATGGGTGATGGCGTGCCTTTTGTAGAATGAACCGGCGAGTTACGATCCCGTGC
>NZ_JAKUDW010000249.1:0-840 GCF_022662595.1 Bacillus cereus group sp. BfR-BA-01524
GGCATCACTGGACCTACTGGGCCACCGGATGGGCCACCGGGACCTACTGGGCCTACTGGGCCTACTGGGCCGCCAGATGGGCCACCGGGACCTACTGGAAATACCGGACCTACCGGTGATACTGGACCTACTGGCATCACTGGATCGACTGGGAATACCGGACCTACCGGCGTTACTGGGCCTACCGGTGATACTGGGCCTACTGGCATCACTGGATCGACTGGGAATACTGGGCCATCTGGTAACACCGGGTCTACTGGGTCTACTGGGCCTACTGGGAATACTGGGCCTACTGGATCAGCTTTTGTTAACCAAATTTATGTGGCAAATCAAAGCAGTAACAATGTTTCTGTCATTAATGGAGCAAATAATGCCGTCATTGCTACTATTTCAGTTGGCACCGGTCCATTTACTGCTGGAGTTAATCCTTTAACTGATCGAATTTTTATAACAAATCTTAACAGCAATAATGTTTCCGTTATTGATGGTTTAACGAATACTGTAATTTCTACTATTCCTGTCGGTACTAATCCGGATGGAGCAGGGGTCAATTTATCTACTAATCTTATCTATGTATCCAATATTAATGACTCAAATGTTTCTGTGATTAGTGGCGCGACTAATACCATAATTACTACTATTGCCGTTGGAAATGCTCCACGAGGAATTGAGGTCAACCCCTTAACTAATAGAGTCTATGTGGCAAATCAGGGTAGTGGGAATGTGTCTGTAATTGATGGATTAACGAATACTGTAATTACTACTATTCCTGTCGGCGTTGAACCGAGGGGAGGGATAGGAGTTAACTTATCTACCAATCTTATATATGTACCAAATCGC
>NZ_JAKUDW010000250.1:0-828 GCF_022662595.1 Bacillus cereus group sp. BfR-BA-01524
TGAAGTGACCCCCGAAAGTTAGACAGGTCGTTTCATTAGGCAGCCTCTAGGGTATGAGCCCGGTATTGTACTGGGCTCATACCCTTTAATTTTGCCTTAATTCTTTTATGATTATAGTATTCTATATACTTTGCTAATTCTTGTTTGAAATGTGTTATACTTTCAAATTCTTTTCGATACAGAAATTCCGATTTCATAATACCGAAGAAATTTTCAATAACGGCATTGTCATAACAGTTTCCTTTGCGAGACATACTTTGAGTTATGCCACAATTCTTAAGAGAATGGCGGTATTGTTTCATTTGATAGTGCCAACCTTGATCAGAGTGAATGAGGAGTTTATCCGGATCGGTTACACAATAAAGGGCTTGGTCCAACATCGTTGAAACAAGGGAATAGGTCGGTCTGGAACTAATTGTATACGTGATAATTTCACCATTAAATAAATCCAACATTGGTGATAGGTATAACTTCTCCCCAAATAATTTAAACTCCGTAATATCTGTAACCCACTTTTCATTTGGTTTTTCAGCTTGGAAGTTGCGATTTAAAATATTTGGCGCAATTTTCCCAACTGTCCCTTTGTAAGAGCGATATTTTTTCATACGAACCAGACATTTTAACCCTAATTCTTTCATAAGGCGATACACTTTTTTTATGATTTACTTTGTGTCCACGATTCATAAGTTCATCACGAATACGACGATAGCCATAACACCCATCGTGTTCATTATAAATAGCTTGAATCAGTTCTTTTACCTCCGCATTTGGATCAGGACGATTAAAACGTTTCATCCAGTAATAGTACGTACTACGTGGAATGTTTGC
>NZ_JAKUDW010000251.1:0-814 GCF_022662595.1 Bacillus cereus group sp. BfR-BA-01524
AGAAAATCGTAAATAATGAAACACCGAAGTTAGGAGAAGAAGTTGAATACCGAATTAGTATGAAAAATACGGTAAAGAACGGAAAGCTAACAGACGTGACAATAGAGGATACTTTACCAGAAGGTTTAGAGTATGTAGAAAATAGTTTGAAAGCAGAAGGTACCGGAACAGATTCAGTAGAGCTGAAATTTGAAAACGGTAAGGTAATGGCAAAATATCCAGAAATTACGGATACAGAAGAAAGAAGTATCGTTTTTAAAGTGAAAGTAAAAGAAGAAGTAAAAGTCGGTAAAAAAATCATTAATAAAGCAACTATTGATGATTCGCAAAATAAGCCAGTTAATCCGACAGCGGAAATTATTCCTCAGTATAAAGCTGGAAAACTTGAAGCGAAAAAGATGGTAAATAATGAAACGCCTAAGTTAGGAGAAGAAGTGGAATACCGAATCAGCTTTAAAAATACGGTAGAACATGGAAAGCTAACAGAAGTAATAATAGAAGATGATTTACCAAATGGATTAGAGTATGTGAAAGATAGTGTAAAAGCAGAAGGTTCTAAGCCAGATCCAGTGGAATTGAAATTTGAAAACGGTAAGGTAATGGCAAAGTATCCTGAGATTACAGATACGAAAGAGAGAAGTATTACCTTTAAAGTGAAAGTAAAAGGTAAAGTGAGCGATTCGATTGTTAATGAAGCGATTGTGAGCGATACGAAACATCCGCCAGAAACACCGATAGCAGAAATTATTCCGCAACATAAAGACGGAAAAGTGAAAGCGAAGAAAACGGTAAATAATGAAACGCCGAAGTTAGG
>NZ_JAKUDW010000252.1:0-787 GCF_022662595.1 Bacillus cereus group sp. BfR-BA-01524
TCCTTTTGCGCTTTGTTTGCCTTATTTTTCTCAACTTGCAACATGCTGCTCTTTCTTTTACCTATTTCTACTTACTTGCATTTCTTTTGCGCCTTTCTTTCCTTAACTCTTCAACTTGCAACAGTTTGCCCTTTCTCTTACCTATTTCTTTCAACTTGCACACTTTTTGCGCTTTGCTTTCCTTAACTCTTTAACTTGCAACACGGTTGCGCTTTATCTTACCTATTTCTAATCAACTTGCAACATGTTTGCGGTATCCTTTCCCTATTTCTTTCAACTTGCAACAGTATAATTTATTTCTCAACCAAGTAATTTTAAAAAAATCATGTCATTTTAAAGTTTTTAAGCTATTTATCTCATATTTTTAATAAGTTACATACATAATATGCAACATGTTTGCGGTATCCTTTCCCTAACTTCTCTACCATTTTTACTGTAATCCCTTATATACCAAGGGTTTAGGTACTTTTCTATTTACTTTTATACATATTACCAAACTTGCAACACGTTTGCGGTATGCATGCCCTTATTTTTCTCACAAGATGCAACACTGTTTGCGGTATCCTTTCCCTACTTTCATTCTATAAATGCCAACAAGTCCTTTTATACCAAGGCTAATTATTACAATTTATTTTTAATGATTGCATTCACTAACTTGCAACATGTTTGCGGTATCCTCACCCTAAATCACTTAGCGTATTCCCTCTAAATCCATATATATCAAGGGTTTAGAGGATTTCTTACGTACTCATACACTTATCATCCAACATGCAACACGTTTGCGGTA
>NZ_JAKUDW010000253.1:0-787 GCF_022662595.1 Bacillus cereus group sp. BfR-BA-01524
TTATAGTAGTGGATAACCTTTCGAATAGCTCGGTAGAATCTATAAATCGAGTGAAAGAAATAACAGGAAAACAATTTAAGTTTTATAAAGAAGATGTTTTAAATCATGAAGCAATTGACGCAATTTTTGAAGAAAATGCAATTGACGCAGTTATTCACTTTGCAGGATTTAAAGCTGTAGGGGAGTCAGTAGCGATTCCATTAACATATTATCATAACAACATTACAAGCACGTTAGTGCTATGTGAAGTAATGCAGAAACATAATGTTAAGAAGATGATCTTTAGTTCATCTGCAACTGTATATGGTATCCCGGAAACGTCACCGATTACGGAGGAGTTTCCATTAAGTGCAACAAATCCATATGGTCAAACGAAATTAATGATTGAGCAAATTATGCGTGATGTAGCATTTGCAGATGCAGAATGGAGTATTGCATTACTTCGCTATTTCAATCCATTTGGTGCACACGAAAGTGGGCGTATCGGAGAAGATCCAAATGGAATCCCAAATAACTTAATGCCATATGTAACGCAAGTGGCAATAGGTAAGTTAAAAGAATTAAGTGTATTCGGAAATGACTATCCAACGAAAGATGGAACGGGAGTCCGTGATTACATCCATGTTGTGGACTTAGCAAATGGTCACGTAAAGGCGCTTGAGAAAGTACTGAGTACAACAGGAGTAGATGCTTATAACCTGGGCACAGGTATGGGCTATAGTGTACTAGAGATGGTTGAAGCGTTTGAAAAAGTTTCGGGCAAGAAAGTTCCTTATAAAATTACAGA
>NZ_JAKUDW010000254.1:0-780 GCF_022662595.1 Bacillus cereus group sp. BfR-BA-01524
ATTATAACCTCCGTTAAATTTTAATTTATATGACAAATCCCTTTAATATCGCATATAAAAATCAACTTCAATATCACAAAAACAGTTTAGAAAACAATTTTATACTCATACGAGCAAATCTTAATTTTCATTTTACTCTTAATACCATTAAATTTATTTATATTTTACAAAATAACAAAAAGCATCCATCCCTCTTAAAAGGACAGATGCTTTTTGTTGCTTCGATAATTAGGGATTTGGAGACCAGAAAAAAAGTGTGTTTGTTAAATGTAGTTACTACATCAACTAATTTTAAAATAACATAATTTTTCATAAGAGTAGTTACAAACCTGTAACAAAATTATATACCTCATTTAATTTAAATTTCATTTTATTCGGCAAAGATTATTAGAAGCATTTATTTAATAAATAACTTTTATATCACAAAAATAGTTTAAAAACTATTTTTATACTCATATAAGCAAACCTTAATTTTCATACTACTTTTACTAATATTCAATTCACGTTTTATAAAATAACAAAAAGCATCCATCTTGTAAGGACAGATGCTTTTTATCGTGTAAAAAAATAGGGTTTAGCTAGTGTACAAAAGGTGTATTTGTTAAATGTAGATACTACATCAACTAATTTTAAAATAACATAATTTTTCATAAAAGTAGTTACAAACTCGTAACAAATTTCAATGAAATTCTTATATCTCTAGTTCCCTCAATTAATTCAAGCAGTAATTGTAGGAACTAGAGTATAAAAATACTTTACGGCCCTTACTCTCTATCATTA
>NZ_JAKUDW010000255.1:0-778 GCF_022662595.1 Bacillus cereus group sp. BfR-BA-01524
TTACTCCATCAATTAATTGATCTGACCCCTTATTTAATTTATTTGCACCTACTTTGGCATTATTTAATCCTTCACCAAATCCGTGAAACTTACTTACAAATTGGTTTTGCGCATTCATTAATTTCGTAATACCATCCGTTAAAGTGTTAATCCCACCTGAATTCGGTAGTTTGTTTTGCATTTCACTTGCCTTTTGATTTATTTCACCTTTTAGTTGATTTACTTCTTCGTTTAGTTGCTTTGTTCCACCCGATACTACAGCAACTTTTTGTTGAACTGTCGCTGTACTTTTTGCCGCATTTGTTACATACGGTTGTAACTGCTCTTGATATTCTTTTGGTAAACTCTCAATTTGCTTTTGTAAATTAGCTACATCTTGCGCTGCATTTTTGGCATCTCCTGCTGTTGATTGAGTAAATCCATTTAACTGATTTACGTTTTTTTCAGCTCCGTCTATCTTCTCATTTACTTTATTTAATATTGTAGGAACTTTCGCCTGCATTTCTTCTAAACCTGCAGCAGAACTTTTCACTTTACTATCTAATTCTTGCAAACCCTTTTCAATTTTTTGAGAAACCCCCTCTAATTGACTTTGTCCTCCAACAAGCTGTTCCATACCAGCTGCTAATTCATTCGTTCCTGTTTTTAATTCACCTGATTTATTTACTAACGTATTCAAACCCGCTGTTACTTTCTGAGATCCATCTTGCAATTTCCCTATGCCCGTCTGCATCTCACCTGTTTTACTATTTAACGTATTTAAACCCGCTGTCACTTT
>NZ_JAKUDW010000256.1:0-778 GCF_022662595.1 Bacillus cereus group sp. BfR-BA-01524
TAATGCAGCGTCACCAGTACGTAAAGCAGACATAGCGTCTTGTGTGTTACGAGCCCCAACATTTAATCCGCCTTCTTTTGCACGCATACGAGTAGCAATAGCTAAACCAGCCGCATCGTCAGCTGCACTGTTGATTGATTTACCGCTAGATAAACGGTTCATAGAAGTGTTCATTTTGTCTTGGTTTTGTCGCATGTACTCTTGAGTACGCATGCTATTAATATTTGTATTAATTCTCATGTTAAGAACCCCCATTTTTTTATATTGATTTTTCTGTTAATTGTTAAACGTAAATATGCAAAAAAATCAATTTCGAGATTAATTGTAATCCTTGGTGTATATCGTGTCAACGAATAATTGTAATTAATGAATATAAAAAAATGATAATTTCCTATTTGTTCATTTTTTTATTACAATATTATCAAAAGGATTATTGCAAACTTTAAAAAAAAACTCTAATATTAGATTATCTTTGTTTACCGAAAAGGTGATATTATGTTAGTTGGAAATATAGTAAAAGAAGTGCTTGCATATAAAAAAGGACAAATTCAGCAAAAGCTAAGTAGTCCACAAGCATTTGTTAGTAGTCGTTTTCAAGAGAAGTTGCAGAGTGAACCTGCGAGGGAGACGAAGGCTACTACGCAGCCGGCAAAAATAGAAGATATGAGTCAGCCGGAACAATCTACGAAAATAGAAACGGTTGTTAATAAGCCGGAACAATCTATTAATAAAGTAGATGAAGCGAGTAAGCCCGAAGAAAAGGGTGAAACGAAAAAAG
>NZ_JAKUDW010000257.1:0-731 GCF_022662595.1 Bacillus cereus group sp. BfR-BA-01524
GCTGCATTGGTTGCTCTTCCACTTGTGGTTCTACTACCACTTGCTGCATTGGTTGCTCTTCCACTTGTGGTTCTACTATCACTTGCTGCATTGGTTGCTCTTCCACTTGTGATTCTACTACCTCTTGTTGCATTGGTTGTTCTTTCACTTGTGGTTCTGCTACCTCTTGTTGCACTGGCTTATTCTCTACTCGTACATTAACAGAAGGCGGCATTGCATTTGCTCTAGCTGCATGTCTTTCCATTAATCGTGTTCTATCTTGTTTCAGCATAACAACATTAAATGGTACATGACGCTTTTTCTCACGTTTTGGTTCTTCTTTTTGTACAACTGGTTGTTCTTCTACGACCGGTGCTTCTTCTACAACTGATTGTTCTTCTGCGACTGGTGCTTCTTCTACAACTCGTTTATTTTCTTCTGTTTCTGCAATTAAAACATTCGCAAAGCTTTGAACATCGTTCTTTGTCTGTTCATCAGCCTCAGCTACATGTATGAATTCACTGTTTTGTTCAATTACTTCATCTTCTTGCTGAATTTCCTCAAGTGCTACAAATGTCTCTACTACAGGCGCTTTTGTTTCTGCGATCACTTCTACTTCTTCTAGCTCTTCTGTTTCCGCAATTACTTCTACTTCTTCTAGCTCTTCTGTTTCCGCAATTACTTCCACTTCTTCTAGCTCTTCCGTTTCCGCAATTACTTCTACTTCTTCTGACTCTTCCGCTTCTGCAATT
>NZ_JAKUDW010000258.1:0-725 GCF_022662595.1 Bacillus cereus group sp. BfR-BA-01524
GTAGTTTTAAATTGATATCCTTATCATCAACTTTCTCAATTTCAAATTGTCCAGTCGGATCTGGTAATTTCTTATTTCCTATTTTAATTTCTACTACTGCATCTTTTTCTACTTTTACAGTTATTTTTTCTTTTAATAATTCGTAACCTTTAGGTGCTTCTACTTCCACTAAGGTATAGTTTCCTATTGGTAAGTCTTTTGATACGACTTCTCCTTCTTCATTTGTTACTAGTTCTCCAACTATTTTTCCTTTTGAATCTTCTATATGAAACTTTGCCCTTGCTAGTTTTTTATTTTTATCACTTATGTCTACTTTCACAAGCTTTATTTTCCCCATTGGATCTGGCAATTTCTTATTTCCTATTTTAATTTCTACTACTGCATCTTTTTCTATTTTTACAGTTATTTTTTCTTTTAATAATTCGTAACCTTTAGGTGCTTCTACTTCCACTAAGGTATAGTTTCCTATTGGTAAGTCTTTTGATATTACTTCTCCTTCTTCATTTGTTACTAGTTCTCCAACTATTTTTCCTTTTGAATCTTCTATATGAAACTTTGCCCCTGCTAGCTTTTTATTTTTATCACTTATGTCTACTTTCACTAACTTCATTTTTCCCATTGGATCTGGCAATTTCTTATTTCCTATTTTAATTTCTACTACTGCATCTTTTTCTATTTTTACAGTTATTTTTTCTTTTAATAATTCATAGTCTTTTGGCGCTTCT
>NZ_JAKUDW010000259.1:0-697 GCF_022662595.1 Bacillus cereus group sp. BfR-BA-01524
CGAATCCAGCTAGCCCAGCCATTTACGAGCCATTAGCTCAGTTGGTAGAGCATCTGACTTTTAATCAGAGGGTCGAAGGTTCGAATCCTTCATGGCTCACTTTTGTTTTTTCCGCGCGGTCGTGGCGGAACGGCAGACGCGCTAGGTTGAGGGCCTAGTGGGGGAAACCCCGTGGAGGTTCAAGTCCTCTCGGCCGCATCAAAAAAATCTTAAAAAAGTACTTGCATTTGAAAATGTAGTATGATAAGATAATTGAGTCGCCAAAATACAACGACGAAAAAACATCATGAATAAGCGCCCGTAGCTCAATTGGATAGAGCGTTTGACTACGGATCAAGAGGTTAGGGGTTCGACTCCTCTCGGGCGCGCCAATTACGGGAAGTGGCTCAGCTTGGTAGAGCACCTGGTTTGGGACCAGGGGGTCGCAGGTTCAAATCCTGTCTTCCCGACCACGCGGGTGTAGTTTAGTGGTAAAACAAGAGCCTTCCAAGCTCTGGTCGAGAGTTCGATTCTCTTCACCCGCTTTTAGTTCTTTGAAAACTGAACGAAACAAACAACGTGAAACGTCAATTTTTATTTTTAGATGCTAGACAAACTAACTTCATTGGAGAGTTTGATCCTGGCTCAGGATGAACGCTGGCGGCGTGCCTAATACATGCAAGTCGAGCGAATGGATTGAGAGCTTGCTCTCAAGAAG
>NZ_JAKUDW010000260.1:0-680 GCF_022662595.1 Bacillus cereus group sp. BfR-BA-01524
ATTTATATTAAATAAAAAAGAAATACAGCTTCTTGCACATAATATTTTTATACAAGGACAAATGTGGGGGTTTAGACGCTGGGCGCTGCAAAAACTGTATACGCTCGAAGAATATACAGAAATGCAAATTAGGTATGTGTTACAAGGTGCCCATATGCTTCCGAAATAAGGAACAGACAAATTATTAATTTTATTGCCATATAAAAGTTTCCCGTTTTTTTTGTAGCATATTTGTGCGACTTTTGTTTATAATGAATAGTATGGATTTTTTTAGGCAGACCGTTATATATAAGGTTATATTTGATGAAAGGAAGTGCCGCATAAGTGAATTTTAAGCAATATTCACCAGAAGAGCTAAAAGAATGTTCAATGATTGAAGTTGTACATAGCGTTTTAGGGGATAAAAGACAAGCAACGACATTCAACGAGTTGGTTCAAGAAATCGCTCAAGTGCTGGGACTATCTCAAGAGCAAGTTAATGCGAAACTCGCACAATTTTATACAGACTTAAACATCGATGGACGTTTCATTAATTTAGGAGAAAATCGTTGGGGACTACGCAGCTGGTACCCATATGAGCAAATTGATGAAGAAATCTTACCGCAGCCAAAACCGAAGAAAAAACGTAAAGTTGAAGAAGACGGTTTTGACGACTACATTGAAGAAGATGAAGATGACTT
>NZ_JAKUDW010000261.1:0-677 GCF_022662595.1 Bacillus cereus group sp. BfR-BA-01524
GTAGAGGGAACGCAAGAGGTAATCTACGTATATGAAAAAATAGAAGAACCAAAACCAGAGGTAGAAGGAAGCGTAGTAACAAAGTACGTAGATAAAGAAGGAAAAGAAATCGCACAACGCAATACGACGACAGATAAGGTCGAAAATGAGTACACAACAGAAAATAAAGAAATTCCAGGCTATAAATTAGTAGAAAAGCCGAAAAATGCCGAAGGTAAGTATGTAGAGGGAACGCAAGAGGTAATCTACGTATATGAAAAAATAGAAGAACCAAAACCAGAGGTAGAAGGAAGCGTAGTAACAAAGTACGTAGATAAAGAAGGAAAAGAAATCGCGCAACGCAATACGACGACAGATAAGATCGGAAACGAGTATACAACAGAAAATAAAGAAATCCCAGGTTATAATTTAGTCGAAAAACCGAAAAATGCCGAAGGTAAGTATGTAGAGGGAACGCAAGAGGTAATCTACGTATATGAAAAAATAGAAGAACCAAAACCAGAGGTAGAAGGAAGCGTAGTAACAAAGTACGTAGATAAAGAAGGAAAAGAAATCGCACAACGTAATATAACAACAGATCAAGTAGGGAAAGGCTATACAACAGAAAATAAAGAAATCCCAGGTTATAAGTTGGTAGAAAAGCCAAAAAATGCCGAAGGTAAATACGTAGAGGGAAC
>NZ_JAKUDW010000262.1:0-627 GCF_022662595.1 Bacillus cereus group sp. BfR-BA-01524
TTAATGGGTGAAGTACTTGCATACTTAAACAAACAACAAAAAGAATTAAAAGACGTTGCATTAACGCCTGCTGGTTTATCTAAAATGGTTCAATTAATTGAAAAAGGTACAATTTCTTCTAAAATCGCGAAGAAAGTATTTAATGAATTAATTGAAAAAGGTGGAGACCCAGAAGAAATCGTTAAAGCGAAAGGTCTTGTTCAAATTTCTGACGAGGGTACACTTCGTAAAGTTGTAACAGAAATTCTTGATAATAATGAGCAATCTATCGAAGACTTTAAAAACGGTAAAGACCGTGCAATTGGCTTCTTAGTTGGTCAAATTATGAAAGCTACAAAAGGACAAGCCAATCCACCGCTTGTTAACAAAATCTTACTTGAAGAGATTAATAAGCGATAATAGTAGTGACTTTTAAAGATTAAGCAGAAAAACACCCGTACATGGGTGTTTTTCTAGGTTAATCAAACGTTTGTTTAAATGAGACAAAATCGTTTAAACAAACGTTTGATTAACTGTCAAAAGTGGAAAAATGTTTGTATAGCAACTATGGTATGATAGTTGCAAAAAGGTGGGAATAATGATAAATCTAAACATAGAGGTTTTTTTCATCTCATGAAATAATAGATA
>NZ_JAKUDW010000263.1:0-624 GCF_022662595.1 Bacillus cereus group sp. BfR-BA-01524
ATTACTAGAAGAAGGTATGAAAGAACAAGGGTGGTCTACATTACCTGAAGTAACATTAAAATTCACTACAGATACACAACATAAAAAAGTAGCAGAAGCAATGCAAGAAATGTTTAAGAAAAATCTTGGTGTAGATATTAAATTAGAAAATAAAGAATGGAAGAGTTACATCGACACATACAAGCAAAGTGATTTCCAATTAGCTTATATGGGATGGGGCGGCTCTTTATTAGATCCAATTACTAAACTAGATTTATATGCAGGTGATGGTCCGAATAACTATGCAAAATGGCATAATAAAGAATTTGACGCTTTAGTAAAAGAAGCAAAAGTTGAACAAAACGAAGATAAGCGTTTTGACTTATTGCATAAAGCGGAAGATATTATGTTTACAGATTCACCATTAATCCCAATTATTTTCCCAAGTGCTTCATATTTACAAAAACCATCAGTATCTGGTGTTCAGTTCATTATCGGTTCTAGTCCAGAACTAAGATACGCAAAAATTAAAAAATAAAGAAGTAGGCAATCGCCTACTTCTTTATTTTATTTCTCTTTTGTATTCTTTTTTCGTTCCATCAGAGAAGACAACTTCTAAATCGAATTTTTGGTAGTCTTTATCAA
>NZ_JAKUDW010000264.1:0-620 GCF_022662595.1 Bacillus cereus group sp. BfR-BA-01524
GTTTCCACCTTGGTTGTTATTTCCGCCTTGGTTGTCGTTTCCACCTTGGTTGTTGTTTCCACCTTGGTTATCTAACGGCTTAATGCTACCTTTATCAAATGCAAATTGAATATCGTAAAAATGGTGATAATTCATTGAATCGATATCTACTTTTACTTTTGCATTTAACTTTTTCGATAAATCTGGTACTTCTACTTCCACTACGCGTGTATCAGCTTTTTTATCTTCACTTATTACATTTGCATCAACAAACGAACCATTTTTCTCAAATTCAAATTTTGTAATCCAAGAACTGTTCGTTAACGTAAAGGATACATACTTCTTACCATCTTTTACTTTTAGCACACCTGGACTTTTTGTATATGTGTTCATCATTGAAATTTCGTCTGTTTGATCTTTTAATGCTTTAAAATTGATGCTGTATTCACCATCTTTAATTGTTTCAGCATCTGGTTTTTCTACTTCTGGTTTTTCTACTTCCGGTTTTTCTACTTCTGGTTGTTTCTCTTCATTTTTAATTTGTTCAAGTTTATCTTGTTCAAATAAAAGTTGTACATCATGCGTTTGCTTATAATTTCTTGATGCCATTTCGATAAATACTTTTGTATTTAGTTTTTTAG
>NZ_JAKUDW010000265.1:0-620 GCF_022662595.1 Bacillus cereus group sp. BfR-BA-01524
ATCCTAGCTCAATATTGCTAGCAATAACAATTTCATATGTACTATTTTTCAAATCCCCATATCTTTCACTCTATGTTCACATAGAGGTCACATCCACCTTTTATAGTATATGTATCGAAGCTGTTCCTCCCTAATTTATAAGACATTCCCCAGTGTCTTTGAATAGCTTCCATCCCTAATTAAATTGACATAAATTGTCCCCTTCCTTTGACCATCTTATATGCGATGGTCTTATTTTTTTGTCTTTCTATCTTTTATTTAAAACTCCCTCTCTCTTTCACTCTATATTCACACAGAGGTCACATCCACCTTTTATAGTATATATATCGAAGCTGTTCCTCCCTAATTTATAAGACATTCCCCAGTGTCTTTGAATAGCTTCCATCCCTAATTAAATTGTCCCCTTCCCTTGACCATCTTATAAATGATGGTCTTATTTTTTTGTCTTTCTATCTTTTATTTAAAACTTCCTCTCTCTTTCACTCTATGTTCACACAGAGGTCACATCTCCCTTTTATAGTATATGTATCGAAGTTGTTCCTCCCTAATTTACAAGACATTCCCCAGTGTCTTTGAACAGCTTCCATCCCTAATTAAATTGACATAAATTGTCCCCTTCC
>NZ_JAKUDW010000266.1:0-618 GCF_022662595.1 Bacillus cereus group sp. BfR-BA-01524
GTTCGACTCCTCTCGGGCGCGCTTTTATTAACGGGAAGTGGCTCAGCTTGGTAGAGCACCTGGTTTGGGACCAGGGGGTCGCAGGTTCAAATCCTGTCTTCCCGATATTCCCAAAAACATGGGGCCTTAGCTCAGCTGGGAGAGCGCCTGCCTTGCACGCAGGAGGTCAGCGGTTCGATCCCGCTAGGCTCCACTTATTTTAATATCATTTATGGCGGTGTAGCTCAGCTGGCTAGAGCGTACGGTTCATACCCGTGAGGTCGGGGGTTCGATCCCCTCCGCCGCTACCATAAAGGACCTTTAGCTCAGCTGGTTAGAGCAGACGGCTCATAACCGTCCGGTCGTAGGTTCGAGTCCTACAAGGTCCACCACTAAAGGTTTATATCTCGGAGGTATACCCAAGTTCGGCTGAAGGGATCGGTCTTGAAAACCGACAGGCGGCGAGAGTCGCGCGGGGGTTCGAATCCCTCTACCTCCTCCATTTTTTCTTAAATTACATATTATATCATCGCGGGGTGGAGCAGTACGGTAGCTCGTCGGGCTCATAACCCGAAGGTCGCAGGTTCAAATCCTGTCCCCGCAACCAAATGGTCCCGTGGTGTAGTGGTTAACATGCCT
>NZ_JAKUDW010000267.1:0-600 GCF_022662595.1 Bacillus cereus group sp. BfR-BA-01524
TATTCCTTGCACTCCTTGAGAACCTTGGGCACCTTGTGTACCTGTCAATCCGGTAGTCCCTTGTATTCCTTGAACCCCTTGAGGACCTTGTGTTCCAGCTGCTCCTGTCTCCCCTTGAATTCCTTGAACTCCTTGTATACCTTGTGCTCCTGCAGGACCGGTTACTCCTCGGATTCCTTGTGCACCTTGAGTTCCTTCCGCTCCTGTAACACCAACTGGACCGGATACGCCTTGTATTCCCACCATTCCTTGTGCACCCGTTGGACCTATTACACCTTGAATACCTTGAATACCTTTAGGACCTTCTGCACCTGTTGGACCAGTTACTCCCAGCGGACCTTGTATTCCCTGAGAACCTTCTGCACCCGTTGGACCGGTTATACCTTGGTTACCTTGAGAACCTTGTGCCCCTTGTACTCCAACTGCTCCAACTACACCTTGGGAACCTTGCGCTCCCCTTACACCTTGATGACCTGTTGGACCGGTTATACCTTGCACTCCTTGTGCTCCAATTGGACCTATCTCTCCGCTTACACCTGTTGAACCAGTCGCTCCCGTTGGACCTGTTGGACCTCCTGGTGGACCTGGTGGACCTGATGG
>NZ_JAKUDW010000268.1:0-593 GCF_022662595.1 Bacillus cereus group sp. BfR-BA-01524
TTTTCTGGATCTGGTGTTTCTGGACCTGGTGGTGCTAAATGATTCAATTTGTTTAATACTTCTAATTGAACTGCATTTATCATTCCATTTGTAATTTCAAATGGAATTGGATTAGTTAATTTTTCATATCCTTTTGGTGCTTCTACTTCTACTAGTGTGTAGTTACCTACAGATAGATCTGCGATTTTTGCCTTCCCATCTTTATCTGTTGTTACTTTCACTACTACTTTTCCCTTTTCATCATGAACTTCAAACACAGCTCCTGATAAGACTTCCTTGCTTTCAGCAGCCATTTTTGTAATCTCCACTGAACCTTTGTCTAACTGTTCATTCTCTACTTTCAATGATAAGACTTTCGTCATACCTTTTTTAATTTCGAATGATACTGGTTCCGTTAACTTCTTGTAACCTGGTAAGCTCTTCGTCTCTACTAATTTGTATTTTCCTACTGATAGATCTGAAACGTTTGCTTTTCCTTCTTTATCTGTCGTTACTTCTGTTACTACTTTGCCTTTGTCGTCTTGAACTTCGAAGACTACGCCTTCTAATACTTTTTGACTATCTTTATCTACTTTTGTTACTTCTACATTTCC
>NZ_JAKUDW010000269.1:0-575 GCF_022662595.1 Bacillus cereus group sp. BfR-BA-01524
CTATTTTTACCTCTGCTAGCTTTCCGTTTTCTAACGTGTTTTTAAAACTAATTCGGTATTCTACTTCTTCTCCTAACTTCGGCGTTTCATTATTTACCGTTTTCTTCGCTTCTACTTTTCCATCTTTATGCTGCGGAGTAATTTCTGCCGTCGGTGTTTCTGGTTCATTTTTCGTATCATCAATAATTGCTTTATTGACGATTTTTTTACCGACTTTCACTTCATCTTTTACTTTCACTTTAAAAGTGATACTTCTTTCTTCTGTATCCGTAATCTCTGGATACTTCGCCATTACCTTACCATTTTCCACTTTCAATTCTACTGGATCCGGCTTAGATCCTTCTGCTTTCACACTGTTTTCTACATACTCTAAACCTTCTGGTAAAGTATCTTCTATTTTCACCTCTGCTAGTTTTCCGTCTTCTACCGTGTTTTTAAAACTAATTCGGTATTCTACTTCTTCACCTAACTTCGGCGTTTCATTATTTACCGTTTTCTTCGCTTTCACTTTTCCGTCTTTATGTTGCGGAATAATTTCTGCTATCGGTGTTTCTGGCGGATGTTTCGTATCGCTC
>NZ_JAKUDW010000271.1:0-546 GCF_022662595.1 Bacillus cereus group sp. BfR-BA-01524
GCAGGCGATAGAAGCTAGGAAGTTCGAATTACCAGAGTATCTAATTCCTATGCTGCAGTTGTTAAAAACACATACAACATTAGAAGCAGTAAAAAAGGCGCAAATATATGCCGGAAGACATCTTCGTCCGTATGTATCTACACTTACAGCGGAATTAGAAATGTATGCAGGATCGGATCAACCATTTCGAAACTTTGCAGCAGCCTTAAATAGTCCAGAAGTAAATACCTTTACGATTGCATTGCAACAAGCGCAAAAAACGGACAAGGTACAGAGTCTTCGTATTATGGATGCACAGATTAAAATGATGCGTGAGTTAAAACATGAGAACTATAACCGTCTCATTCAAAATAAACCAATGGAAATGAATAAATTTAACGTCGCAGTTATTGGATGTATTGTGATTTATCCAATGGTGATTGTTATTCAATCTTTAATGCAAGGATTTGCAAGTTTATAGAAGGCATTATCAAAAATGGAATAGGTAAAGGAGCAAGATATATGTTAACGAAAATGAAGAATTGGTTAAAAAATGAAGACTCACAA
>NZ_JAKUDW010000272.1:0-513 GCF_022662595.1 Bacillus cereus group sp. BfR-BA-01524
AGTGGGAATACAGGTGCAACCGGAGCAACGGGTCAGGGGCTAACAGGTCCGACTGGAATAACAGGCCCAACAGGGATAACTGGACCATCTGGAGGACCTCCTGGTCCAACGGGGCCAACTGGTGTGACAGGACCGGGTGGCGGACCGAGTGGAAGTACAGGTGCGACTGGTGCAACAGGAGCAACTGGAAATACTGGAGCAACAGGTCAGGGGCTAACAGGTCCGACGGGAAGTACAGGAGAAACAGGTGCGCAGGGGCTACAAGGAATTCAAGGAATCCAAGGGCCAATTGGCCCAACAGGTCCAGAAGGTCCGCAGGGTATTCAGGGTATTCCTGGTCCGACCGGAGTAACTGGTGAACAAGGAATCCAAGGAGTTCAGGGTATTCAAGGGGGAACGGGAGCAACAGGGGATCAAGGTCCACAAGGTATACAGGGGGCTATAGGTCCTCAAGGGGCCACAGGAGCAACAGGAGATCAAGGTCCACAAGGAATACAAGGAGTACCAGGGCCA
>NZ_JAKUDW010000273.1:0-512 GCF_022662595.1 Bacillus cereus group sp. BfR-BA-01524
GTATCTAATACATACATTTCAGTATTAAAAATAGGCTTTCCTATAGGTATGGATTTACTATAATTCTCTCCTGGTTTTACTATATAATTAGTACATCCAACTACTGCTTCAGTCGGTCCATATTCATTTATTATGACTGTATTTGGAGCATGCTTTACCCAAAAATCAACATGTTTTGCGAGTAGAGGCTCCCCTCCTACTACAAAAGTATCTGTACAAAAAGCAGCATCTTCTTCAGAAACTTGATGAGATAATAACTCTAAATGGGCTGGTGTTAGCTTTATAACACTATATTTTCTTTTCCGAACCCATCTTCCTAATTCTTCTAAATCTAATCCCTCAGGAAATAAAACTACTGTTTCTCCTATACATAATGGAGAAAGCATCCCTGTAATTGTTAAGTCAAAAGATATTGATGACAGAACTAATGAACCTTGTCCACCATTCCCTTTATAATAATTTTGAGTGCACCAATTTAAATAATTTGTTAATCCTCGATGTGGAACCATGAC
>NZ_JAKUDW010000274.1:0-512 GCF_022662595.1 Bacillus cereus group sp. BfR-BA-01524
CTGGTGTTCCTCCATATCTCTACGCATTTCACCGCTACACATGGAATTCCACTTTCCTCTTCTGCACTCAAGTCTCCCAGTTTCCAATGACCCTCCACGGTTGAGCCGTGGGCTTTCACATCAGACTTAAGAAACCACCTGCGCGCGCTTTACGCCCAATAATTCCGGATAACGCTTGCCACCTACGTATTACCGCGGCTGCTGGCACGTAGTTAGCCGTGGCTTTCTGGTTAGGTACCGTCAAGGTGCCAGCTTATTCAACTAGCACTTGTTCTTCCCTAACAACAGAGTTTTACGACCCGAAAGCCTTCATCACTCACGCGGCGTTGCTCCGTCAGACTTTCGTCCATTGCGGAAGATTCCCTACTGCTGCCTCCCGTAGGAGTCTGGGCCGTGTCTCAGTCCCAGTGTGGCCGATCACCCTCTCAGGTCGGCTACGCATCGTTGCCTTGGTGAGCCGTTACCTCACCAACTAGCTAATGCGACGCGGGTCCATCCATAAGTGACAGCCG
>NZ_JAKUDW010000275.1:0-504 GCF_022662595.1 Bacillus cereus group sp. BfR-BA-01524
TTAGACAAAAAACCAATTATATTTACAATTGAAAAAAGCCAAAAAGATATTGCTACCGTTACTATGAAAAATAGTTTAACAAAAGGCGGCGTGGAACTTTCTAAAGTGGATAACGTCGATGGCACTACTCTTGAAGGCGCAGTATTTAAAATTGTTGATATGAATGGTACTGTAATTCGCAAAGATCTTGTTACGAATCAACAAGGTAAAATTAGCGTTTCTGACCTACGTCCTGGTGATTATCAATTCATCGAGACAACGGCTCCGAAACACTACGATTTAAACAAAGAGCCAATTCCATTCACAATCACAAAGAGCCAAGCTGATCCTATCTCCGTTACAGCTACAAATAGCTTAACGAAAGGCGCTGTGGAACTTTCTAAAGTGGATGATGTAGATGGTACTGCTCTTAAAGATGCGGTATTTAAAATTACCGATATGAATGGTAACGACATTCGTACTGAGCTTACAACAGATGTACATGGAAAAATTTCTGTTTCTGAT
>NZ_JAKUDW010000276.1:0-493 GCF_022662595.1 Bacillus cereus group sp. BfR-BA-01524
TTCGAATGAAACTGGCTTTTCTAGTGGTTTGTATCCTGCCGGTGTTTCTACTTCCACCAACTCATACTTCCCAATAGGTAAATCTGAAACGTTTGCTTTTCCTTCTTTATCCGTCGTTACTTTCGCAACTACTTTTCCTTTTGAATCACGTACTTCAAATACAACATTTTCTAATGGAGCTTTACTATCTTTATCTATTTTTGTTATCTCTACATTCCCTGTATCCACCATTTCATTTTCTACTTTTAATGATAGAACCTCGGTCATGCCTTTTTTGATTTCAAATGATACTGGTTTTTCTAGCTTTTTATAACCAGGTAAACTTTCTACCTCTACTAATTCATACTTTCCTACAGGTAAATCTGAAACATTTGCTTTTCCATCTTTATCTGTCGTTACTTTTGTAACTTCATTACCCTTTTCATCTTGGACGATGAATGTTACTCCCGCTAACGGTGCTTTATTATCTTTATCTATCTTTGTTATCTCTACA
>NZ_JAKUDW010000277.1:0-492 GCF_022662595.1 Bacillus cereus group sp. BfR-BA-01524
CCCATCGTGTTCATTATAAATAGCTTGAATCAGTTCTTTTACCTCCGCATTTGGATCAGGACGATTAAAACGTTTCATCCAGTAATAGTACGTACTACGTGGAATGTTTGCCAGTTGAAGTAACTCCTTGATAGGAAATTCATGCCTTAACTCGTAGATTACTTGCGCTTTATCTTGTTTGGTGATTTTTCTTTGTTTTGAACTAAGGCATTCAACTTTTTTAAATATGCATTTTCCATACGTAAACGCTCATTTTCCGCTTGTAAGGCTTCGATTGATCCTTCATCTACTGGTTTTATTTTTTTATCTTTCATGGTTGGACGCCCCTTTTTCTTTGATTGTAGGGCATCCAATCCTCCTGTTTCATAAGCTATTTTCCATTTCCGAAGTGTTTCATAAGACGGTATATTGAAAAGTGCCGCTGTTTCTCTGATAGATGTCCCGTGTTCATTCATATAATAAAGTACATCTAGTTTATACTGGGCTGGGTAG
>NZ_JAKUDW010000278.1:0-488 GCF_022662595.1 Bacillus cereus group sp. BfR-BA-01524
CCTACAAGTCGAGCAGGGACGAAAGTCGGGCTTAGTGATCCGGTGGTTCCGCATGGAAGGGCCATCGCTCAACGGATAAAAGCTACCCCGGGGATAACAGGCTTATCTCCCCCAAGAGTCCACATCGACGGGGAGGTTTGGCACCTCGATGTCGGCTCATCGCATCCTGGGGCTGTAGTCGGTCCCAAGGGTTGGGCTGTTCGCCCATTAAAGCGGTACGCGAGCTGGGTTCAGAACGTCGTGAGACAGTTCGGTCCCTATCCGTCGTGGGCGTAGGAAATTTGAGAGGAGCTGTCCTTAGTACGAGAGGACCGGGATGGACGCACCGCTGGTGTACCAGTTGTTCTGCCAAGGGCATAGCTGGGTAGCTATGTGCGGAAGGGATAAGTGCTGAAAGCATCTAAGCATGAAGCCCCCCTCAAGATGAGATTTCCCATAGCGTAAGCTAGTAAGATCCCTGAAAGATGATCAGGTTGATAGGTTCGAGG
>NZ_JAKUDW010000279.1:0-487 GCF_022662595.1 Bacillus cereus group sp. BfR-BA-01524
TCGGTTCTTCATTGAAATCAGTTTCTGAAAGTTTCCGAGAATCCATTTCATTTGTCCAAGATGTCACAAATGGCTTCACTTTCTCATGGTATTGAGCTGAAAGATTTTTCAATTTTTGTAAGCTAGCATAATCCTCAAACAATGGCTCCTCAGGTACTGGTTCACCTCGCAAACATAAGATCCACATATATTCCACATCTACAATGTGAAATAGGGTATGTAGTATACTGCCGAACCCACCGACCCGTTTCTTTAATAGTTCTTCATCTGGTATGTCTTCGCACAATGTAAACCAATCATCACGAACTTGCCAGTTATATTGAAACAGTTTCAACATCACAACAACCTCTATCTTTTATAGATTTAATATTTAATTTTCACCAAAAGACTTCAAAATCCTTTTTTAAATAATAACTCTAAAAAACCTGTTAAAATCCTCCACAAACTGGCCCTTTAGTTGAGTAACTTTATTGCTACTCAACGGTTC
>NZ_JAKUDW010000280.1:0-487 GCF_022662595.1 Bacillus cereus group sp. BfR-BA-01524
ACATTGCATCGGAACAAAATGATGTTCCGGAAAAATGCGATGCAAATATAATTCAGGGTTATCTTCTACTACAAGAGTACGTTCTTTTTTCTTTCCTTTCGGAATGTGAGAGGAAAGGTATTTCATAAACTCTGATTTTCCGGTACCTGTAGCTCCAGCAACTAGAATATTCATTTTGGCTTTCACGGCGGCAGCCAAAAAGTCCAACACCTCTTTTGACGCTTGATTGGTAGATAACATACGCTCTTCAGAAGCACGAAGGTGATCCGCATTCTTACGAATCGTTATTGTTGTTCCGAGTCCCCCAAGTTCATCTAAAGCAATATTGATACGGATATATGGAAACACGCAGTCCACATACGGCTTTGCTGTATTTAATGACTCTGATGTACTGTTTACCATCTTATAAGCTAGAGCTTTCACTTCTTCTTCCGTCTCAAATCGGTAAGGAAATGTACATTCTCCCTCTCCAATTTTTTCGTAAATG
>NZ_JAKUDW010000281.1:0-485 GCF_022662595.1 Bacillus cereus group sp. BfR-BA-01524
GATAGAAATACGATTAATGCTGTTAATACTACCGCTCCACTTGCCGATCCTACGAAGTCACCTTTTGTTACTTGTAATACTTGCTCTTTCATATCTTTCATTCTCCCTTCTTTTTCTTTTGTTACAAAGTTTCTATTATACTAATACGCTTGATAGAAATACGATTAATGCTGTTAATACTACTGCTCCACTTGCCGATCCTACAAAGTCACCTTTTGTTACTTGTAATACTTGCTCTTTCATATCTTTCATTCTCCCTTCTCTTTCTTTTGTTACAAAGTTTCTATTATACTAATACGCTTGATAGAAATACGATTAATGCTGTTAATACTACCGCTCCACTTGCCGATCCTACGAAGTCACCTTTTGTTACTTGTAATACTTGCTCTTTCATATCTTTCATTCTCCCTTCTTTTTCTTTTGTTACAAAGTTTCTATTATACTAATACGCTTGATAGAAATACGATTAATGCTGTTAATACTAC
>NZ_JAKUDW010000282.1:0-482 GCF_022662595.1 Bacillus cereus group sp. BfR-BA-01524
TCATCGTTAATACATGAGTTGTTGGTTTTACATCTGTTGTATCTAATTCATTTAACTGTTCTGCAAATGTAACAATTGCATCTAGTTGTTTTTGAAATTTTTCTGCTTCTTGATCAGTAATTGCAAGACGTGCTAAATGTGCTACGTGCTTTACATTCTCAACGGAAATTCTTGACACGGCTAGGCCACCTCCATAATATATCGTTCAATCTACAATACTATTGATGATACCAAATTTTCAGTACTTCAAGCAAGTCAACACAGAGTACTTACGCCATTTTTACATAAAAAAAGAAAGGCAAATGCCTTTCTTTACAATTTACTCTTTATCTAACGGTTTATTTTTTGGGAATCTCTCGTTATCTTCTTCGTTATCACGAATTGTTTTTTGTAACACAAAACAAGACATCGTTAAAAATAATGTTCCAATTAAATAGTATCCTTTTACACTAAGCGTTTCATCTAACGTATAAATCCCAATT
>NZ_JAKUDW010000283.1:0-476 GCF_022662595.1 Bacillus cereus group sp. BfR-BA-01524
CTGTCAAAATTGTACCAGCGGTTGGTGCTACTTTTAAAGTGAGTGATTTTAAGGTAGGTGACTATGTAAAAGCTACTGGTGAAGGATTGAGAGGATTTATAAATTCTATAGAAGCTACTTCGGTTCAGAAAATTAATGTAAATACTTCTGTAATACAAAATGGTGCACCTTCTATTAGCTTAGAAACAATTCAAGGTCGCATTATTGATGTAGAAGATAACACAATTTATATAGAATCAAAAAAATATAATAGTTCTCTAGATAATATCGTTCCAATTACGCTACCCTCTACTAATAATACATTTAAAATCGGGGATTATATAAAAGCTACTGGGACCCTATGGAGAGATATGAGAACATCTATGGCAGCTACCTCCGTAGAGAAAATTGATGAAATTAACTCCTTAACTTCCGGAGTACATTTAAACAATCTAGGGGTACCAAATTATATAGTCGGAGAAATAACAAATAAATCA
>NZ_JAKUDW010000284.1:0-474 GCF_022662595.1 Bacillus cereus group sp. BfR-BA-01524
ATATTAGGGGGTGCCTCTCCTTCTGAAACATCAAAAGGAAAGACAGATTACACACAGCGCAGTAAAGAACAATTAAACAATGGAAAGATACATGCGGTGAATACAGAAGAAAAAGCGGAGAAACTAGGTATTGAAACGGAAGGAAAAGAACAAATTACGCTAGAAAAAGAAATTCATGAAACAGAAGTAGGAAGAGAAGCAGAGCAGTTAGGCATCTCGATTGAAGGAAAAGATGTTGGAACTCTGTCTGAAGAAATCTATGAAACAAAAGTGAAGCAAGAAGCGTTAAAGCTAGGCATATCGATAGAGAATACATCAATTGTAGATTTAATTACTCAAATTAATACGATTAAAATTAAAGATGAAGCAGATAAATTAGGTATTGCAACAAATGGAAAAGAAATTGAAGACATCGCGGAAGAAATTTATGGGACTAAAGTAAGAGAAGCAGCAGGGAAGTTAGACATCTCTCAA
>NZ_JAKUDW010000285.1:0-471 GCF_022662595.1 Bacillus cereus group sp. BfR-BA-01524
ATATCTACGAATACATTTTCGAAAATAGCAATTTCTGTACCTTTATCTCCTGCAATATGAAGGCCTGACATTGTAGCTAATGTTAACAATCCAATCGTTTTTAACACAATTGTCTTTCCGCCCGCATTCGGCCCTGTAATAATTAAACTACGATACTCTTGACCAATTTTAAAATGTAACGGTACAACTTGCCCTGTTAAAAGCGGATGCTTACAATTCACTAAATGAATGTAGCCATGATCGTTTAACTTCGGTTCTATTCCATCAATCGATTTACTAAACTTCGCTTTCGCGAATACCATATCATACTGACTAATTAGCTCCATGTTAATCTTTATACTATAAATGTTTTCTAACACCATTCCTGATAAAGTCGCTAAAATCTGATACTCTTCAACCGCTTCTTCTGCTTTCAAGCCTGCTAATTCTGCATTCAATTTCGTAACCGTATGTGGTTCTATAAATACAGTA
>NZ_JAKUDW010000286.1:0-469 GCF_022662595.1 Bacillus cereus group sp. BfR-BA-01524
AATAACTCCCTCTAACTTATCAATAGGTGTATAAGTAGAAACTATAATTTTTTTAGGTAAGGGTGCCTCATCTTCATTACTAACGAAATCTTCCCCCTCATACGAATATTCAATTTTCCCCATTTGATTGAAGCGTTCCTTATTTAGAAAACAACGAATAATCGCTTCGAAAACTGTTGTTTTTGCTGTTCCATTTTCCCCAATTATTATTGTTAAATTCATATTCTTATTACTATCTAACTTATTTGCACTTGAAAGATCGAGTTCAAATAACTTCAATTTCCTAAATGATGGTATCTTTATCTTCTTTATAAACAAATTTTTCACACCCTATAATTTATATAATATCTATTAGCTAATTCACATGCAACCTGTAGCAATATAAGTTTAAAAACGTATCTTAATACAAGAAGTAATGAATTTATAATAAGTTCACTACTTCTTGTCTCTCTATCCACTTATCCAACTT
>NZ_JAKUDW010000287.1:0-468 GCF_022662595.1 Bacillus cereus group sp. BfR-BA-01524
CTTCATGATTTAAAACATCTTCTTTATAAAACTTAAATTGTTTTCCTGTTATTTCTTTCACTCGATTTATAGATTCTACCGAGCTATTCGAAAGGTTATCCACTACTATAACTTCGTAACCGCTATTTAGTAATTCTACACATGTATGACTACCAATATATCCTGCTCCACCTGTTACAAGTATTGCCATAATTATAGTCCTCCATATTTCATTCATTATAAACTTCTCAAAGTATATCACATATTTCTTATCCTATGTTTAACATGCGAACACAGAAACTTACATTTTATCCCATAATAATTTTATAACATATACGATTCTAATCAGGTAATAAAAAAAACGCCACATAATTTTTATTGAAGTGAACCCTGAAAACGGGACACCTATCAAAACACCTAAACCACTTGTTCCCTAAATTCTTTAGGGGATAGGTGGTTTAATTTTTCTTGAATTCGCACACAATTGTA
>NZ_JAKUDW010000288.1:0-465 GCF_022662595.1 Bacillus cereus group sp. BfR-BA-01524
ATGGAAATTGACGAAAAGTATGTACTGGGTATATACGATTCTTTCTGGGATGAGTATTGCAGCAGTATTCTATTTTTCTTTTGGTAGAGATCCTTTTACACTGATTACCGTCTTATCTGGATTTTTAGTTCCAAGGTTTATTCTTTATCGAAGAAAAAAACGTTACTACTTGGTTGTCATTGACCGTCTTTCTATCTATATGAAAGCAGTAGCAAATGCACTTCAAATTAGTAACAATGCAAAACGGGTGTTAGTTCAGGTGAAACCAATGATGCATGAAAGCATTCAAGAAGAAATAGAAAAAGTTTCTCTTTTATTAGAAGGTGGAACCACAATGCATCGTGCATTTAGAGAATTCAATGAAACGTTTAACTTTAGAGAATTGGTTTTCTTCCATGAAATGTTGGAAGTGTGCAGTCGAGAAGGTGGAACAAATTCAGTACAAGTCCTACTAGATATTGCAGA
>NZ_JAKUDW010000289.1:0-464 GCF_022662595.1 Bacillus cereus group sp. BfR-BA-01524
CATTTCCTGATGCGCCACCCCATCCGGCAATTTCTCCCATTTTACCCCAGAAGCCTCCGCCATTAATTTCAAGTTCTTGATTTGTTAAAGTTTCAAGATTTTTGTTTAATTCGTTAGTATTCATTTAGAAACACTCCTTTTTTAAAAATATATAGATTTTTTGTTTCGAAAATGTTTTTGATAGTTGTAATGATTATTTAAAAAAAAGATGGCTTAAAGACCATCTTTTTTTACTGTTCGTACATACTATAGCAGTTTGCTCTTGCATTAGTTCTAGGAGCATAATATTTATCACAAAACTTATGTTTTTGATCATTTTTTGATGCTCCACCATAGCCGACAAATTCTCCTACTTTACCCCAGAAGCCTCCGCCATTAATTTCAAGTTCTTGATTTGTTAAAGTTTCAAGATTTTTGTTTAATTTCTTAGTATTCATTTTAGAAAACCTCTTTTTGAAATATAT
>NZ_JAKUDW010000290.1:0-459 GCF_022662595.1 Bacillus cereus group sp. BfR-BA-01524
CAGCAATCATTCAACCGGGCGGATCAATCCGTGATGAAGATTCTATTAAAGTGGCAGATACGTATGGGATTGCTATGGTGTTCACTGGCGTACGTCATTTCAAACACTAATAGAGGATGTTTAAAAAGTCCGGTCAAGATAACCTTCGCATGTCGTCGTTGCAATGCCAGTGCGGTACTCATGTAGGAAAACTACACTCCGTGTCCTCCTGGCAAATGCGCCTAGACCTGCTCGGTTCTCTTAATCCTCCTTTTTAAACCTTTATTGATATGGATGTTTAAAAAGTCCGGTCAAGATAACCTTCGCATGTCGTCGTTGCAATGCCAGTGCGGTACTCATGTAGGAAAGCTACACTCCGTGTCCTCCTGGCAAATGCGCCTAGACCTGCTCGGTTCTCTTAATCCTCCTTTTTAAACCTTTATTGATATGGATGTTTAAAAAGTCTGGTCGAGATAACCT
>NZ_JAKUDW010000291.1:0-453 GCF_022662595.1 Bacillus cereus group sp. BfR-BA-01524
TCCCTTGTCTAACATTTCGTTTTCTACTGTTAAAGCAAGAGATTTTGTCATGCCTTTTTCAATTTGGAAAGCAATCGGATCTACTAATTGTTTATACCCTTTTGGTGCCTTTACTTCTACTAACTTGTATGTGCCGACTGATAAATTAGTAACTTGTGCTTGTCCTTTTTTATCTGTCGTTATTTTAGCGACTACTTGTCCTGCTGCATCTTGAATCTCAAATACTGCATCAGCTAAAGCATCTTTATTTTCTTTATCTACTTTTGTAATTTCTACATTTCCTGTATCCACTAATTCATTTTCTACTGTTAGCTTTAGCGCTGTTACTCTACCCTTTTCAATTTCGAATGAAACTGGCTTTTCTAGTGGTTTGTATCCTGCCGGTGTTTCTACTTCCACCAACTCATACTTCCCAATAGGTAAATCTGAAACGTTTGCTTTTCCTTCTTTATC
>NZ_JAKUDW010000292.1:0-445 GCF_022662595.1 Bacillus cereus group sp. BfR-BA-01524
CGCAAAACCAATTTGTAAGTAAGTTTCACGGATTTGGTGAAGGATTAAATAATGCCAAAGTAGGTGCAAATAAATTAAATAAGGGGTCAGATCAATTAATTGATGGAGTAAATCAATTAGCAGATGGCTCAAGCCAAGTAACCGGCGGTTTGGGTACATTATCCGCAGGAGCAAACCAAATGACAGGTGGCATAACGCAATTAGCAGACGGTTCAAGCCAAGTAACAACTGGCTTAGGCACTCTTAATGGTGGTCTAAATAAAATGTCAAATGGCTCAATCCAGCTAATCGAAGGCGTAAATAAACTAGCAGACGGATCAGGAAAAGTAACTGATGGACTAGTGAAAGTAAACGATGGTTCAGGTGAACTTGCAGAGAAACTTGGCGAAGGGGCAGAGAAAACTGGTGAAGTAAAAGGGACGGATAAAACGTATGATATGTTTGC
>NZ_JAKUDW010000293.1:0-437 GCF_022662595.1 Bacillus cereus group sp. BfR-BA-01524
TATGCCAGTCACCCGCTGTGACTGCCACAATACCTTGCCAACTGCTTACATTGCATTCTCCTTCTTTATTTCGGCCCACCGCTACTACCGTGCCATCCGATTTAAGGCCAATGGTACGACGCCGGCCCGCCGCAACCGCTACAATATTATGCCAATCGTTTACATCACATTGTTCATCCTTATTCCAACCCACCGCTACCGTAGTACTGTCACATGTAAGACCGATTGTATGAGCATTACCCGTGTTCGTTGCCATATGAACATTGCCCACTGCGACTGCTTAAATATCGCGCCAATCACTTACATTACATTCCCCTTCTTTATTCCGGCCCACCGCTACTACCGTGCCATCCGATTTAAGGCCAACAGTATGACAACGCCCCGCCGCTATCGTATCTTTAGGCCAGCGTTTCACTTTTTCTTTCGATAAAAGGTAA
>NZ_JAKUDW010000294.1:0-436 GCF_022662595.1 Bacillus cereus group sp. BfR-BA-01524
TGTTTTTAACAACTGCAGCATAGGAATTAGATACTCTGGTAATTCGAACTTCCTAGCTTCTATCGCCTGCTTGATTCTTCTCTTTAATAGATAATCAGGATAGAAATAAAGTAGCGGTGAAATCAACACACCCACTTTAAATAAGTAGTAATCATGGAACACCGTACATATCAAGAAAACAGAGGTGAAAATGATGGGATATGCTACCTTCATTTTTAAATATTCTTCTGGTTTCGTATCCAGGCCAGCTTCTTCTAATTTTTTCTGAATCTGCTCTTTCTTTTCTTCTGTCAGATACTTATGTGATAACGACTGGAAGGGAGCGAGCATCATTTGATTTAAATTCTTCTTTTCAATTCGTTTTGCATTTTCTACATAGTTCGTAAGTAAGCTACCGCTGTCTTTTTTACTTTGTAGAAAGGTAGAGAATACCCAG
>NZ_JAKUDW010000295.1:0-434 GCF_022662595.1 Bacillus cereus group sp. BfR-BA-01524
CCTCCTTTCTATGGAGAATTGATGAACGCTGTTCATCAATATAAGTTTCCGTGTTTCGTTTTCGTTTAGTTTTGAGAGTTCAATTCAATATTGACTCTTAAATGAGGATATGATATAAATAAATCCTGCAATTTGTATGGGCCTATAGCTCAGCTGGTTAGAGCGCACGCCTGATAAGCGTGAGGTCGATGGTTCGAGTCCATTTAGGCCCACCATACATTTTGGGGCCTTAGCTCAGCTGGGAGAGCGCCTGCCTTGCACGCAGGAGGTCAGCGGTTCGATCCCGCTAGGCTCCACCAAAAAGCTATTTTAAATAGCAAATGGTATGTTCTTTGAAAACTAGATAACAGTGTAGCTCATATTTTTTAATTTTTAGTTTGGTTAAGTTAGAAAGGGCGCACGGTGGATGCCTTGACACTAGGAGTCGATGAAGG
>NZ_JAKUDW010000296.1:0-421 GCF_022662595.1 Bacillus cereus group sp. BfR-BA-01524
AGGAAATATAGTATCGCCGCAAGTGAAGAAAGAAAATGTAGGAAATATAGTATCGCCGCAAGTGAAGAAAGAAAATGTAGGAAATATAGTGTCACCGCAAGTGAAGAAAGAAAATGTAGGAAATATAGTGTCACCGCAAGTGAAGAAAGAGAACGTAGGGAATATAATATCGCCACAAGTGAAGAAAGAGAATGTAGGAAATATAGTGTCACCAAATGTATCGAAAGAAAATGTAGTTATTCCACAAGTCATACCGCCAAATATTCAAATGCCAAATATAATGCCAATCATGGATAACAACCAACCACCGAATATAATGCCAATCATGGATAACAACCAACCACCGAATATGATGCCGATGATGGATAACAATCAAATGCCGAATATAATGCCGATGATGGATAACAATCAAATGCCGAAT
>NZ_JAKUDW010000297.1:0-418 GCF_022662595.1 Bacillus cereus group sp. BfR-BA-01524
GTCCCAGTGTGGCCGATCACCCTCTCAGGTCGGCTACGCATCGTTGCCTTGGTGAGCCGTTACCTCACCAACTAGCTAATGCGACGCGGGTCCATCCATAAGTGACAGCCGAAGCCGCCTTTCAATTTCGAACCATGCAGTTCAAAATGTTATCCGGTATTAGCCCCGGTTTCCCGGAGTTATCCCAGTCTTATGGGCAGGTTACCCACGTGTTACTCACCCGTCCGCCGCTAACTTCTTGAGAGCAAGCTCTCAATCCATTCGCTCGACTTGCATGTATTAGGCACGCCGCCAGCGTTCATCCTGAGCCAGGATCAAACTCTCCAATAAAGTTAGTTTGTCTAGCATCTAAAAATAAAAATTGACGTTTCACGTTGTTTGTTTCGTTCAGTTTTCAAAGAACTTGTCCGCCACTTCA
>NZ_JAKUDW010000298.1:0-412 GCF_022662595.1 Bacillus cereus group sp. BfR-BA-01524
AAACGAAAAAACGGGAACAAAGATTTTAGGAGTAGACTTAGGTCTCAAAGTTCCTGCGGTAGCTATCACAGATGATGATAAAGTTCGTTTCTTCGGGAACGGTAGGCAAAACAAATTTATGAAACGTAAGTTTCGCAGTGTTCGCAAGAAATTAGGAGAAGCTAAGAAACTGAATGCCCTGCGTCAACTTGATGATAAAGAACAAAGATGGATGCAAGACCAAGACCACAAAGTAAGTCGTGAAATCGTTGATTTTGCAACGGATAATAATATTTCTGTCATTCGATTAGAGCAACTAACAAACATTAGACAGACGGCACGAACAAGCCGTAAAAACGAAAAAAATCTACACACTTGGTCATTCCATCGTTTAGCACAATTCATCGAGTACAAAGCGACATTAGTTGGCATA
>NZ_JAKUDW010000299.1:0-404 GCF_022662595.1 Bacillus cereus group sp. BfR-BA-01524
TTCTAATTTTTCAGCGTCTGCCCCGATTACCACTTTTTGTGGTACTGCTTCTACTTCCTGTATACCGTCTATTAGTTCATATCCTTGTGGAGTAATCTTAAAGAACTTTTCTTTTTTATTCTTAGCTCCACCTTGCTCTACAAGTTTATTACTTTGATACCAATCGAAGCGACTTGGTTCTGCATGATATACTTTCATAATATCGCCATATTGAAGTTCAACACCTTCAAGTTGCAAAGCAACTTTTTTAGAATTTTCTTGCCCTTCTATAGAAATATTTTTCTTTTCATTTCCATCCTTATCATATAAGGTAATCCCTACATACTTTTCATTTTTAAAGCGCTCATGGAACTCATTACCAACGAAAGAAACGTTGATTTTCTTTTCATCATGAAGGAGTGTTA
>NZ_JAKUDW010000300.1:0-404 GCF_022662595.1 Bacillus cereus group sp. BfR-BA-01524
TACCACCATTAACATGATTATTTTCGTAAATTTGTTCTTCATTCAAACCACTCCTTATATATAACGTAATTTCAACTCTTATAAAGAGCTAAATTACTTGTATAAGTATATAATAATTAAAACCATAAAACTATATATTTTTAGATATTATTTTTATGATATTGAAGGTATTAAAAACGAAGGGGAGCAGGGGAATCTACCTATAACTATAATATTGATTTCCGTTATATACATTAGTATAATAATAAAGTCAGCGTTATAGGGGTATAACAGACGACGTTCATTTTTAAAATCATAAAATCGGATTCACTTATATGAAAGATAAAAGCCCTTCTTTAATTAGGAGGGCTTTTATCTTAGAACAAGAAGACTTTTAACACTTATTAATCTATTTTTTGAATACT
>NZ_JAKUDW010000301.1:0-404 GCF_022662595.1 Bacillus cereus group sp. BfR-BA-01524
CATCGCCTTTGCCATTTCAACTTGCGTTATATGATTTTGCTTTCTTAATTCTTTGATTTTATTTTTCACACCCATAGGATCCACCTTCAAAAGTAAAGATATCTTTACTTAAATTATAAATATTTTCCAGTTATAAGTAAAGATATCTTTACAAATTTTAGAAAAACATTTCACTGCATATCTTCTCTAACAAAGTACAAGAGTAATTCAATTTATATCAGCGATTTTTTAAATATATCAGCGCAACTTAAAATATATCGGCGATTTTGCAAATATATCAGCGCAACTCCATTTATATCGGCGATTTCCCAAATATATCGACATCAGTAGCACCATAAGCATAAGAAAGAAGCTGCCCCAAAATATCTTTTGGAACAGCTTCTTCGTCCTACTTATATAAATCC
>NZ_JAKUDW010000302.1:0-396 GCF_022662595.1 Bacillus cereus group sp. BfR-BA-01524
CCCATATGAGCAAATTGATGAAGAAATCTTACCGCAGCCAAAACCGAAGAAAAAACGTAAAGTTGAAGAAGACGGTTTTGACGACTACATTGAAGAAGATGAAGATGACTTTGACGATGCAGACGGAAATGCAGACGAAGAAGATGATGTAGAAGATTTGGACAAGGTTCTTGAAGATGAAGACGGAGACGACGATGATCTTGATGATTTAGATGAAGATGAAGAAGACGACTTCGCTGAAGAAGAACTTGAGTATGATGAAACTGAAGAAGAAGAAGAGGAAGAACTGTAGTTCTTGACTTTTCATTATCGTCCATGTAGAATCATTTTTGGGCTCTTTAAAAAAGGACGATAATACTTTTAAAGTGTAAATATAAAAGAAAATTGCTCCCTACT
>NZ_JAKUDW010000303.1:0-392 GCF_022662595.1 Bacillus cereus group sp. BfR-BA-01524
ATAAAGAAACGTTAGATGAGATGGAAAAACTTGTACAAACTTTACTGAAAAAACATTCAGTAGGTTGATGTTTCGTGTATAATACGATATTGGAGATCACTTCGTACTATTGAGGTAGCGAGTGTGAAATGAAGATAATTGATTGAAACTTTGGAGGGATAAAAATGAAAGTAGTAATAGCATCTGATCACGGCGGTATGAATATCCGCAAAGAACTTGTAAGTTTATTAGAAGAGTTAAATATTGAATATATTGATTTAGGTTGTGAATGTGAAGCTGGTTCTGTTGATTACCCTGACTTTGCGTTTCCGGCAGCTGAAATGGTAGCGAATGGTGAAGTAGATCGTGGTATTTTAGTTTGTGGGACAGGCATTGGTATGTCAATCGCAGCA
>NZ_JAKUDW010000304.1:0-391 GCF_022662595.1 Bacillus cereus group sp. BfR-BA-01524
ATTTCCCTGTTGAGATCCTCTTCCGTTGTTCCCTTGCTGATTCCCATTATTTCCTTGTTGAGGATCTCTTCCATTGTTCCCTTGCCCATTTCCATTATTCTCTTGTTGAGGCCCTCTTCCATTGTTCCCTTGCTCGTTTCCGTTATTTCCCTGTTGAGATCCTCTTCCGTTGTTCCCTTGCCCATTTCCATTATTCCCTTGTTGTGATCCTCTTCCGTTGTTCCCTTGCTGATTCCCATTATTTCCTTGTTGTGATTCTCTACTGTTATTCTCCTGTTGATTCCCTCTATTTTCTTGCTGTGATCCTCTTCCATTGTTTTCTTTTATTTGCTTCGATGGCTGTTCCTCTGTTTTCTTTTGTTCTTTCTGCTCTTGCTTTTCATATTTTTTT
>NZ_JAKUDW010000305.1:0-390 GCF_022662595.1 Bacillus cereus group sp. BfR-BA-01524
GCGTTCATCCTGAGCCAGGATCAAACTCTCCAATAAAGTTAGTTTGTCTAGCATCTAAAAATAAAAATTGACGTTTCACGTTGTTTGTTTCGTTCAGTTTTCAAAGAACTAATGGTGGAGCCTAGCGGGATCGAACCGCTGACCTCCTGCGTGCAAGGCAGGCGCTCTCCCAGCTGAGCTAAGGCCCCAAACAAGTATCGGGAAGACAGGATTTGAACCTGCGACCCCCTGGTCCCAAACCAGGTGCTCTACCAAGCTGAGCCACTTCCCGAAAGAAAACGCGCCCGAGAGGAGTCGAACCCCTAACCTCTTGATCCGTAGTCAAACGCTCTATCCAATTGAGCTACGGGCGCATATGGTGCCGAGGGCGGGGGTCGAACCCGCACGGTG
>NZ_JAKUDW010000306.1:0-384 GCF_022662595.1 Bacillus cereus group sp. BfR-BA-01524
TAACCAAGGTATCATGGAGAAATTCCACTTATCTAAACAAGGTAAGTAATTGAGGCAATGACTATGAAGAAGTTAGTCGAGACGATTGTCAAGCCTCTTGTCGATCATCCTGAAGATGTAAAAGTTACACAGGAACTTTACAACGGAGAGATAAAGTATCGATTAACTGTACATCCTGAGGATGTTGGAAAAGTCATTGGAAAGCAAGGGAGAGTTGCGAAAGCGATTCGAATGCTCTTGTATTCAGTGGGACATCATAATGATGAAAAAGTAACACTGGAAATTCAATAAACGTAAAAAGGGCGAGGAGTTATTCCTCTCCCTTTTTTAACATTTAAATAGAGATTGCATGTTCCATCTATGAAATGGAGATGCTTAATTTAT
>NZ_JAKUDW010000307.1:0-383 GCF_022662595.1 Bacillus cereus group sp. BfR-BA-01524
CCCTGTTGGCTAAGGTTCTTCCGTACAGAAGACGCTTTTTGTCTTCTCATGCGGAAGGTTCTTAGACATGAAGGGCTAGGAGGTGGAGCTAGACAATGAAAAGCGGAAGCGGCTCGTTTAGAACAGGAATGCACCCGAACTCCTTCACTCAAGGCTCTTTTCGCCTCAAGTGAAGGAGTGAAATGCCCAACTTTTTATTCCTTTTGGCTAAAGTTCTTTCGCACAGAAAACGCTTTTTTGTCTTCTTGTGCAGAAGATTCTTAGACGTGAAAAGCTAGACAACGAAAAGCAAAAGCGGCTAGACCTGCATAAAGATTAAACGAAAAAGTTTTTTTCAAAAAACGTTCTCCTACACGATAATTAGTATATGATTCTACATTCAT
>NZ_JAKUDW010000308.1:0-381 GCF_022662595.1 Bacillus cereus group sp. BfR-BA-01524
TCGTGGTTTAACAATTTTATCATCGCATTCTTTGGGTTTTTATTTACTTTACTAGCTGGATTTTTTGGGAACTGGATTGCGTTATTTATTTCAGAGTTTACAGCAAACCTGATTGGAGCAATCGTTTTAGGGATAATCGGGGTGTTTATTTTATGTCAGCCTTTTTTGAGTCAAAAAAATACTGCAGGTTCTAAAGATGATAATATACTTATGGGAATTTTACGTGATCCAGAAAAAGCAGATTTTGATGGCTCTAAAACAATTAGTTTTTCTGAAGCACTTGTTTTAGGAGTTGCATTATCTATTAATAATATTGCAGGTGGGTTTGATGCAGGGGTAACAAATTTAAATCTTTGGCTTACAGCGACTATTTCTGGGGTG
>NZ_JAKUDW010000309.1:0-380 GCF_022662595.1 Bacillus cereus group sp. BfR-BA-01524
ACATGCTAGTGAGGTGATTTCGATAGATTATCAAAACAAAGATATGTTCATTAACTTTTCACTTTTAGATATTAACCGTATTATTCTCCCACATTCTCCTACTGGACCTACCGGGGCTACTGGTTCCAGTGGACTTACTGGCTCCACTGGACCTACTGGGGCTACCGGTTCTACTGGCTCCACTGGTTCCACCGGGCCTACTGGGGCTACCGGTTCTACTGGCTCCACTGGTTCCACCGGGCCTACTGGGGCTACCGGCTCTACTGGTTCTACCGGTTCCACTGGACATACTGGCTCTACCGGTTCCACCGGACCTACTGGGGCGGCTAGTGTAGGGTTAACAAACTATCTATATGTTTTTGATACTACTAACCAATCAA
>NZ_JAKUDW010000310.1:0-377 GCF_022662595.1 Bacillus cereus group sp. BfR-BA-01524
CTCCTACAGTTCTATATTCAGTAAAACTAATTAATCCCTATAATATAAAAAGAGCACCACTTTTTGGATGCTCCTCGTTATAACTATATATTATTTAATTTCCTTCTTTTGCTGGTACCATTTTTCCTTCTTGAGAATCTGTACCTTCTGTTCTTTCAACTGTTTTTGCATATTCTGGTTTCTCAGGGGATCCCATTTCAAATCCTGGTTGAGAATCTGTACCTTCTTTTGTTGGTACCATTTTTCCTTCTTGAGAACCTGTACCCTCTGTTCTTTCAACTGTTTTTGCGTTTCCTTTAGGAGTTGCTGGCACTGCATCTTTAGGTAAATCAAAGTTTTGTGAGAAAGACGTTGTTCCATCTACACTCTGTGTAATT
>NZ_JAKUDW010000311.1:0-373 GCF_022662595.1 Bacillus cereus group sp. BfR-BA-01524
TTCAAATGCTGTACAAGGGGATTTCGGTATTTCTTACGCACATAAAATAAAAGTAACAGATATTATCGGGGAACGTCTTGGCAATACAATACTGTTAGCTCTTCTTATTCTTATTCTTACTTACTTAATTGCTATTCCACTTGGAGTTATAAGTGGACGTTGGAATGATACGTGGGCTGATCGAATCATTACGCTCTATAACTTTTTAGGATTCGGTACACCACTATTTATTTTCGGATTAGTAATGTTATTCTTATTCGGCTTTTTATATCCAATTTTCCCTACGAGTGGTAGCGTTGATCCACAAGTTGTAACAGGATCATTTGATTACTATTTAAGTAAATTCAATCATATGATTTTACCAGCTTTATCT
>NZ_JAKUDW010000312.1:0-369 GCF_022662595.1 Bacillus cereus group sp. BfR-BA-01524
GAAGAAGCGCAAGTACAACAAGATAAAGCTAAAAAAGAAGAAGCAATTAAGGAACAGCAAAAAAATGAAATAGAGAAAAAACAAGCGGCACAAGTACAAGAAAAAAATGATATGGCTAAAAAAGAGGAAGCAATAAAAGCTGAGAAAAAGAGTGAAGAAGACAAAAAGAGAATAGCGCAAGAACAGTTAAAAAATGATATAGCAAAAAAAGAAGCAGCGATAAAAGTTGAGCAAAAGAATGAAGTAGCTAAAAAAGAAGAAGCAAAGCCAGTTGTACAAGGTGAAAAATTACCAAACACAGCATCAAATAATGTAGCAATGATGGGATTAAGTGCATGTCTTGTAGCGATAGGTACATTATTTGGTTTG
>NZ_JAKUDW010000313.1:0-364 GCF_022662595.1 Bacillus cereus group sp. BfR-BA-01524
CTTTTGTATCGATAGCTGTGATTTTCATTGTATCATTTGAAGCGTCAGAAAGCTGAATTGTGATATCTTTCCCACCAGCACCACCTAAAAATGCGTTACCATTGAAATTTGTTTTATCAGCAATATGATCAATTTCTTGTGCTAATGCTTGATACTCTTTGTCCATAGATGCGATATCTTTATCGTTGTTAGTACCGCTTGATGCTTGTGTTGCAAGATCACGCATACGAAGTAAGATGTTTGAAACAGAACCTAATGCAGCGTCACCAGTACGTAAAGCAGACATAGCGTCTTGTGTGTTACGAGCCCCAACATTTAATCCGCCTTCTTTTGCACGCATACGAGTAGCAATAGCTAAACCAGC
>NZ_JAKUDW010000314.1:0-364 GCF_022662595.1 Bacillus cereus group sp. BfR-BA-01524
TCCAAAACTCATCATTACAAGAAGTGCTCCCATATATGGTTCCACAGGCATTTTCTGCCCTGTCTTCGGTAATTCTTTTTCCGGTTTTTTTGAATTCGGTGTTCCAGGTTTCTCTGGATTCGGTGTTCCAGGTTTTTCTGGATCTGGTGTTCCAGGCTTTTCTGGATCTGGTGTTCCAGGTTTTTCTGGATTCGGTGTTCCAGGTTTTTCTGGATCTGGTGTTCCAGGTTTTTCTGGATCTGGTGTTCCAGGTTTTTCTGGATCTGGTGTTTCTGGACCTGGTGGTGCTAAATGATTCAATTTGTTTAATACTTCTAATTGAACTGCATTTATCATTCCATTTGTAATTTCAAATGGAATTGGA
>NZ_JAKUDW010000315.1:0-363 GCF_022662595.1 Bacillus cereus group sp. BfR-BA-01524
AGCTCATTTCCTTCCTTATCTACGTACTTCGTTACTACGTTTCCTTCTACTTTTTCATATACGTAGATTACTTCTGTTGTTCCTTCTTCATACTTTCCTTCGGCATTTTTCGGTTTTTCGACTAACTTATAACCTGGGATTTCTTTCGATTCTGTTTTGTAGTCTTTTCCTACTTGATCCGTTGTACTTGTTCCTGGAACTAGCTCATTTCCTTCCTTATCTACGTACTTCGTTACTACATTCCCTTCTACTTTTTCGTAGACATAGATTACTTCCGTTGTTCCTTCTTCATACTTTCCTTCGGCATTTTTCGGTTTTTCGACTAACTTATAGCCCGGAATTTCTTTTGACTCTGTTTTGTAG
>NZ_JAKUDW010000316.1:0-363 GCF_022662595.1 Bacillus cereus group sp. BfR-BA-01524
GCCGCTTCCACTTTTTTTATAATCCAGTTCCAGTGGCTAGAACAGTCGGTCGTTTCACCCCTTCCTGTGAGGCAAAAAGCGCCTCTTCGTCAGGGCTTCCAACGCCCTCCTGTTCTGAGCGAGCCACCTGCACTTTTTATCTAATCCAGTTCCAGCGGCTAGAATGTTCGGTGGCTTCGCTTCTTCCTGCGAGGCAAAGAACGCCTCTACGTCTGAAGCTCCATCCCCCTCACATTCTGAACGAGCCTCTTCCACTTTTTATAGTAATTCAAACACTCCCGCTGCTCCCATTCCGCCGCCAATACACATTGTTACGATACCGAATTGTTCGTTGCGGCGTTTCATTTCGTGAATAAGAGATAG
>NZ_JAKUDW010000317.1:0-362 GCF_022662595.1 Bacillus cereus group sp. BfR-BA-01524
CTCCTAATTCAATTCTAAATCCTCTCAATTTAACTTGTTGATCTATGCGGTCAATATACTCAAGATTTCCATTTGGTAAATAACGTACTATATCTCCAGTTTTATACAATTCCTGTTCCTCATTACTATCGAATGGAGATTTAATAAATCTTTCCGCAGTTAATTCCGGTCGTTTATAATACCCTTTTGCTAATCCCACTCCTCCAATATATAGTTCTCCATGAACACCAATAGGTACGGGTTGTAAAGAGGTATCTAATACATACATTTCAGTATTAAAAATAGGCTTTCCTATAGGTATGGATTTACTATAATTCTCTCCTGGTTTTACTATATAATTAGTACATCCAACTACTGCTTCA
>NZ_JAKUDW010000318.1:0-362 GCF_022662595.1 Bacillus cereus group sp. BfR-BA-01524
GAGGAACAGAAATATCCGTATGAGCCGAAAGTAAGTGCGTGTGAAGTGGATATGTCACATCCATTTTATCGATATGATCCAAATCAATGTATTGCTTGTGGGCAGTGTGTAGAAGTATGTCAAAACTTACAAGTGAATGAAACTATATCGATTGATTGGAGCTTAGACCGTCCACGTGTTATTTGGGACAATGGTGTAAGTATAAATGACTCGTCTTGTGTAAGTTGTGGACAGTGTGTAACAGTATGTCCATGTAATGCGTTAATGGAAAAAACAATGTTGGGTGAAGCTGGATTCATGACTGGATTGAAACCGGATGTGTTAGATCCGATGATTGATTTTGTAAAGGATGTAGAGCCTGG
>NZ_JAKUDW010000319.1:0-360 GCF_022662595.1 Bacillus cereus group sp. BfR-BA-01524
TCTAGAATTTTAAATAAACTATAACACTTTTTATAAAATTACTTTAGCGAATTAACAATTTGTTTAAAAGGTAACAAGCATTGTTACCTTTTAGCTATAACAAAACCATTTCTGTTGTAATTAAAACCATTTTTGTTATAGTTAAGACTAAAATCCCCTTATGTATCAATTCATTCAGAACCCTTAAAACATATAAAACATAAAACATATAAAACATATAAAACATAAAACATATAAAACATATAAAACATAAAACATAAAACATAAAACATAAAACATACAAATTTTAAAATTATCACTACACAATTTAGTCTTTTATAAATCCATGTAAAATTATATATATCAATAAATTAATTGTAT
>NZ_JAKUDW010000320.1:0-358 GCF_022662595.1 Bacillus cereus group sp. BfR-BA-01524
ACTGGTGATATTTCAAAAAAAATATTTCATTGGCTAATGGTCAAATTGTTCTTAGTCCTGAAGGCGCTGAACTTTTAGTTAAGGAAATTCAGCAGCAATTAGTTAAATAAGAACATCCTTCTTAGTACATTACAAAGAAAAAGACATCTATATAGATGTCTTTTTCTTTGACTTAAACCAACATGATTCTACTAATACGACTTTTACAATGGCAAATATATTAGCAATACTTCATATCACATTCATTTTAGCACATTAATATCCGTTTTTCCCTATAAATAAATATAAATTCAAGAAAAATACATAATCCCTTCGAAAAAACGAACATACTTTCGCAAAATAACTTGATTATATAGGT
>NZ_JAKUDW010000321.1:0-356 GCF_022662595.1 Bacillus cereus group sp. BfR-BA-01524
CGCTTCTTCTTTTACTTCTGGTGCTTTCGGTTGTTGTTTCTCTTCTTGTGCTTGTTGCTGCTCTGGTTGCTTATTTACAGCCGGCTGTTCTTTCGGTTGTTCCTGTTGTTTCTCTTCTTTCTTTACCTCTGGTTGTGCCTGCGGCTTTTCCTCTTTCGGCTTCTCTTCTACTTTTTGTTCTTGTTTCTCTTTCTGTTCTTCTTGCTGCTTTTGCTCTGATTCAGCTTGCTTTTCTTCTTTTTTTTCTTCCGGCTTCGCTTCATCTTTTTGTTCTTCTTGTTTCGCTACCTCTTCTTGCTTCGGTTCTACCTTCTTCTCAGGCTTTACAGCTGCCTCTTCACATCCGGCAAGTAGCC
>NZ_JAKUDW010000322.1:0-354 GCF_022662595.1 Bacillus cereus group sp. BfR-BA-01524
ACTTTTTAACTTGCTCATTTAAATCATCTCCCATTATGAAATTTACACGCGGAATGAATATTCATTCCTATTCTTTTGAAAATCCTTTCGGAATGAACGTTCATTCCTATCATTCTATTAAATTATTCATTAACTTTATTAAACTAGGTAATACGGAATGAATATTCATTCCTTTAGTTGTAAAGATTTATCATCTCCTGTTATTCTTTTTCATACCTTTCTCGGAATGAATGTTCATTCCTGTCCTTATAAGGCTATAGAATCAAATGATTCTAATAGCATTCCAACAACTTTCTTCCAATTCCTTTACTAATTCATCTGTATATTCTAACTGCCCTGTTTCCATTACTTTAA
>NZ_JAKUDW010000323.1:0-349 GCF_022662595.1 Bacillus cereus group sp. BfR-BA-01524
ATGACTGATAGGTTTATTTTTATTTGAGCACAATTATGTTTAAAATGAAGTAACAAGATATAATAAATGGAGTAACTATTTAAATGGAGGTAAAGTTTTTGGATTTCAAGCAACTAGAAAATAAATTCGAAAAGAAAAAAGTGAATACATTTCTTGTTTATCAAAAAGGGGAATTAACAACTGAGTACTATAAAACACCTGAATGTGCAAATAACTTATATAAAATAAATTCGATTACAAAAAGTATTGTATCTTTATTAATTGGTATTGCAATTGATAAGAGCTATATAAATGATATACATACACCGATTACAGAGTGGATTGAAAATGTACCTGGGGAAAAACATGA
>NZ_JAKUDW010000324.1:0-345 GCF_022662595.1 Bacillus cereus group sp. BfR-BA-01524
TATCTAACTTATTTGCACTTGAAAGATCGAGTTCAAATAACTTCAATTTCCTAAATGATGGTATCTTTATCTTCTTTATAAACAAATTTTTCACACCCTATAATTTATATAATATCTATTAGCTACTTGTTAAAAAGATATTTCTCCTACTAATTAATAATATCTCCCTGAATATCCTTATTTCTTGATAAAACGTCTAACATCAATTAAACCCCTTTTACTATCTATTAGCTCATTCACATGCAACCTGTAGCAATATAAGTTTAAAAACGTATCTTAATACAAGAAGTAATGAATTTATAATAAGTTCACTACTTCTTGTCTCTCTATCCACTTATCCAACTT
>NZ_JAKUDW010000325.1:0-344 GCF_022662595.1 Bacillus cereus group sp. BfR-BA-01524
GCGTATTATTGTGGTGTGTTCACATGTTAATTTTACGTGGAGTTCAATCAGCAGCACTTGTGAATTTAGTAACTACAATCGCAAAATTAGTACCTGTATTTGTATTTATTGTCATAGGAATCTTCGCGTTTCATATTGATACGTTCTTAGATGGATTTTGGGGGCAAACTGGTTCTTTTTCATGGGGAGCAGTTGGCAGCCAAGTTAAAAGTACAATGCTTGTAACTCTATGGGTATTTATTGGGGTAGAAGGGGCTGTTGTTTTATCCAGTCGAGCAAAAAATAGAAGTGATGTAGGGAAAGCAACGGTTATTGGCTTAATTGGTACACTTATCATTTACATT
>NZ_JAKUDW010000326.1:0-342 GCF_022662595.1 Bacillus cereus group sp. BfR-BA-01524
TCTACTTGTTTTTTATGCTCTTTAATTTCAGCGATTTTATCTTCGGCGATTTGTTTGTCTTGCTGAAGTTTTGCATCTAGTTCTTGTTTATGCTGTTTAACTTCGTTAATTTTTTCATCAGCAACTTGTTTACGTTCATGTAGTTCATTCACCTTTGTATCAACATTTTCCTTAACTTTGTTAAGTTCATTTAATGTTTGATCCACGTTTTCTTTGTGCTGCTGTAATTTCGCATCTAACTCTTGCTTATGTTGCTTAATTTCAGCTAATCGATCTCCCGTACTTTGCTGAGGAGTAGCATCATTTACTTCCGCATGAGCAGAGTTCGCGCCAGCAATCATT
>NZ_JAKUDW010000327.1:0-340 GCF_022662595.1 Bacillus cereus group sp. BfR-BA-01524
ATAAAGCAACTAAATGCAGGTTCTTTTTTCAACGAAAAATATCCGAACTTAGCAAAGAAAGAATTTGAAAATGCTAAAGTCCCAACATTAAAAGAAATTATTGAAACGTTTGGGCATAACGCAAACTATTATATTGAAACAAAATCACCTAATGAATATCCAGGAATGGAAGAAAAATTATTAGAAATTATTAATCACTATGAAATACAGGATAAAGTTATTATTCAATCGTTTAGTGAAGAAAGTCTGCAAAAGATTCATAGCTTAAATAGTAATATATCTTTAGTACAATTATTACCTTATAAAAAAGCAGTTCAATTAACAGAATTAGAGATAGAAA
>NZ_JAKUDW010000328.1:0-338 GCF_022662595.1 Bacillus cereus group sp. BfR-BA-01524
TTAATAAATTTTTAAAATATAATAAAAAAAAGAGATTCATACATGCGTATGAATCTACAAAATATGAGTATATTCCAAAACATTTTTCCCAATCAATAATATAGTAACTAATAAAAATAAAGTCCTTACATATCCAACGCCTTTTTGAACCGCAAACTTCGATCCCAAATAAGCACCTAAGATCATTGATAATCCCATGATAATACCGTATTCAAAATGAATTATGTCTAAAAATAAAAAAGTAATTAAAGATACAATATTACTAACAAAGTTCAAAAGTTTTCCAGATGCTGCCGCTTGAATAAAATCCAAACCAATTAATAAAAATGCAAAAATTA
>NZ_JAKUDW010000329.1:0-334 GCF_022662595.1 Bacillus cereus group sp. BfR-BA-01524
TAGATGACGCTACAAAACAAAAAGTAAAAACAATTATGGACGATACAAAGAAACAGTTAGAGGAAATAGGTGTAAAGCTTCCGGAGAAAGAGAAGCGTAAAGACATGTTTGTAGGATTAGATGAACAGGCGAAAGCAAAAGCGAAGTCAATTTTAGAGCAAGAGAAATCCGGCAAACTAACACGTGAACAAGCAAAAGAGGAATTAACAAAGTTAGGCGTAAAAATGCCGGAGAAAGGTAAGCGTGGAGACATGTTTGCTAACTTAGATGAACAGGCGAAAGAGAAAGCGAAGTCAATTTTAGAGCAAAAGAAATCTGGAAAATTAACGCATGA
>NZ_JAKUDW010000330.1:0-334 GCF_022662595.1 Bacillus cereus group sp. BfR-BA-01524
GATAACCCCAGCGGGCAAAAACCGCCCTTCTGGGGCCACCTCTGGTGAGTTTGCATGAGGGTGCCCCTCATGGTCAAGTGACTTTCGCGGCATAAACGTTACGGACTCAGTGATCAACCCCTCTCTAGTTATTCTCACATGTATTCCTATTACAAAATCTCTCATATCTAAATTAATATATTGTATAATATAGTTAAATCAGATTCTATGTGGTACCACATAGAATCAAGTACATATTCTCCCCTGTGGGGAGCCCGGTTTATCGCCTTAACGGCTTTAAACCGGGAAGATCAAGAGCATCTGACGAATCATCTTGCCGTCCTGCGTCCTGCAA
>NZ_JAKUDW010000331.1:0-331 GCF_022662595.1 Bacillus cereus group sp. BfR-BA-01524
GCAAAAGAAATGTCTAACATGACAAAGTTCAAAATTTTAAACGAAGCTGGCATCAGCATGCTTTCTCAAGCTAACCAAACTCCACAAATGGTTTCTAAATTATTACAATAATCCATTTGAACATATACTCTCTGTAGTATATAAAGAGTTTTCTTTTTAATAATTAAAAATTAATGGGGGTTCTTAACATGAGAATTAATACAAATATTAACAGCATGCGTACACAAGAGTACATGCGACAAAACCAAGACAAAATGAATACATCTATGAACCGTTTATCTAGCGGTAAATCAATCAACAGTGCAGCTGACGATGCAGCTGGTTTAGCTAT
>NZ_JAKUDW010000332.1:0-330 GCF_022662595.1 Bacillus cereus group sp. BfR-BA-01524
TTACCGTTATCATTTAATTCCTTTAAACGCTCTTCTAATTCTTTTTCAATATTTTCAATAGCGACCTTCATTTTCTCTTCACGCGTAACGAAGTGAGATGCTGGGAAGATTGCTACATGATCACGTTCTGCTAATACTTCACCTGTTAACGCATTTACTTCACGAATACGATCGATTTCATCACCGAAAAATTCAATTCGAATACAATGCTCATCAAGTGATGCTGGGAAGATTTCAACTACATCTCCGCGCACACGGAATGTACCACGCTTGAAATCAATATCATTACGTCCATACTGTACATCAACAAGTTCACGAAGCAATTGATTG
>NZ_JAKUDW010000333.1:0-328 GCF_022662595.1 Bacillus cereus group sp. BfR-BA-01524
CTGTATGCTAAGAAACTTTTTGCCGTCCCTTGATTTCCTGTAAATACAACTTTTCTAATTTCTCCGTTCTTTAAATCCTCCAAGGTTTCTTCTACAGCTTTCTTGTGACTAATCGTTTCATCACACCCAGTTCTGTAATCAGATAATCTTGAAAGAGGAATTTTCTTGTTTGTAATAACACTAGCCTTTTCCAGCATGTTGAATTTCTGCAAACGGCTAATCTTCTTATAATGAGCGTTAGCTTGTTCTTCCAAAACCTTATCGTTTTGCTCAACTACACATCTTGGGCAAACAGGTTTTCCTTGATAAATAATCATTTGAATTGGCT
>NZ_JAKUDW010000334.1:0-327 GCF_022662595.1 Bacillus cereus group sp. BfR-BA-01524
TTCATATACGTAGATTACCTCTTGCGTTCCCTCTACGTATTTACCTTCGGCATTTTTTGGCTTTTCTACCAACTTATAACCTGGGATTTCTTTATTTTCTGTTGTGTACTCGTTTCCGATCTTATCTGTCGTCGTATTGCGTTGCGCGATTTCTTTTCCTTCTTTATCTACGTATTTCGTTACTACACTGCCTTCTACCTCTGGTTTTGGTTCTTCTATTTTTTCATATACGTAGATTACCTCTTGCGTTCCCTCTACGTATTTACCTTCGGCATTTTTTGGCTTTTCTACCAACTTATAACCTGGGATTTCTTTATTTTCTGTTGT
>NZ_JAKUDW010000335.1:0-325 GCF_022662595.1 Bacillus cereus group sp. BfR-BA-01524
GCGATTTGGTACATATATAAGATTGGTAGATAAGTTAACTCCTATCCCTCCCCTCGGTTCAACGCCGACAGGAATAGTAGTAATTACAGTATTCGTTAATCCATCAATTACCGAGACGTTATTACTATCAGCATTTGCTACATAAATTCGATTGGTGGATGGATTGACCCCTACTCCTATGGGACCAGTTCCTACTGTAATAGTAGTAATTACGGTATTCGTTAATCCATCAATTACAGACACATTCCCACTACCCTGATTTGCCACATAGACTCTATTAGTTAAGGGGTTGACCTCAATTCCTCGTGGAGCATTTCCAACGGCA
>NZ_JAKUDW010000336.1:0-325 GCF_022662595.1 Bacillus cereus group sp. BfR-BA-01524
GATCCTGGCACGATTCACAAAAGCATCAAGCAATGCAGACGTAAATTCTTGGAATAAGTAATTAAAGATTTAAATAGATAAGTTCTAATTTTATTAGATTCTTAAAATCTATATATAAAGGAGACGAAATGAAATGTTAGCAAAAATGAAAAGTTGGTTAAAAAATGAAGACTCACAATTATCATCAGAAAACGGTATGTTAATTGCATTAGCAGTGATTATCGTATTAGTAATTGGTCCGTTCGTATGGAAAGCAATTCAAGGTGGATATGATACAATTCTAGCTCGATTCACAAAAGCATCAAGCAATGCAGATGTAGATTCT
>NZ_JAKUDW010000337.1:0-324 GCF_022662595.1 Bacillus cereus group sp. BfR-BA-01524
CATGTTTGAGATATTTTATTAAAAGTGCGGGTGAAGGGAGTCGAACCCCCACGCCAAAGGCGCTAGATCCTAAGTCTAGTGCGTCTGCCAATTCCGCCACACCCGCATATTAATATTTTAAGAAAAAATGGGGCGACTGATGGGAATCGAACCCACGAATGCCGGAGCCACAATCCGGTGCGTTAACCACTTCGCCACAACCGCCATGATTTTCTGGTGCCGACTAGAGGACTTGAACCCCCAACCTACTGATTACAAGTCAGTTGCTCTACCAATTGAGCTAAGTCGGCTAAATGGTGGAGGATGACGGGATCGAACCGCCGA
>NZ_JAKUDW010000338.1:0-322 GCF_022662595.1 Bacillus cereus group sp. BfR-BA-01524
TATATCTAACTCTTCTGCCTTTTCAATACATGGATGCTTCTCATCTTCAACATAAAACAGCCCTTCAATCTCAGCCTTTTCTGTTCCATATCGAACAAACTCTGCTGACCCACGGCCACCTACAAGTAAACTAATTGCATCAATAATAATCGATTTTCCGGCCCCTGTTTCACCGCTTAAAACCGTTAAACCTTTTTGAAAAGAAATATTTAATGCTTCAATAATAGCAAAGTTTCTAATCGATAATTCCGATAACAATGCCCCATTCACCTCGTTATAAAATAATCCCTTACTAAAGGATTTTCTCAGTTCTTCATTCAAA
>NZ_JAKUDW010000339.1:0-322 GCF_022662595.1 Bacillus cereus group sp. BfR-BA-01524
CTTTGTCTTCGCTCTTGCAGCAGCTGCTGCTTTCGCTTTTGCCGCTGCAATTGCCTTTGCCTTTTCATCTCCCGAATCCCCATCACCTTGCGAGGCTTTCTGCTTCGCTAATGCTGCCGCTTTTGCCTTTGCTGCTGCCACCGCCTTCGCCTTCGCTTTTTCTTCTTCCGTTACTTCTTCTGTTCCTTCTCTTTTTTGCTTTGCTAACGCCGCCGCTTTTGCTTTTGCTGCCGCTGCTGCCTTCGCCTTCGCCTTCGCTTTCGCTTTTTCTTCTTCCGTTACTTCTTCTGTTCCTTCTCTTTTCTGCTTCGCTAACGCTGCT
>NZ_JAKUDW010000340.1:0-320 GCF_022662595.1 Bacillus cereus group sp. BfR-BA-01524
TCGACTTTGATAGATTGTTAACAAATGCTTTACGTCAAGGACCAAAGCGATTAATTGTAGGGGAATCGAGGGGGAAAGAAGCGTTAAAAATGATTAACTTCTTCCAAACAGGACATCCTGGTTTCACCTCTGTCCATGCAAGAAGTGCAAAAGAAGCAGTTAGACGTTTAATGCTCATGTGTCTGCAAAGTGGTGCGAATATCGATGCTCAGTATTTATATGAATTAATCTCACAGACATTTGATGTGATTGTCTTTTTAGAAAAGAAAGATGATGGAAATCGCTATATTACAGAGATGATTGAGTTATTGGATTATCAA
>NZ_JAKUDW010000341.1:0-319 GCF_022662595.1 Bacillus cereus group sp. BfR-BA-01524
TAACGTATTCAAACCCGCTGTTACTTTCTGAGATCCATCTTGCAATTTCCCTATGCCCGTCTGCATCTCACCTGTTTTACTATTTAACGTATTTAAACCCGCTGTCACTTTTCCTGATCCATCTACTAATTTATTAGATCCATCTGCTAATTTCTGAACTCCATCCTTCATCTCCCCAGACTTCCCTTGCAGTGTATGAAGGCCATCCGTCACTTTACTTGAACCATCATGCAATTCACTTGATCCGTCGTGTAGTTTACTTGCCCCTTCTGCTCCATCTGCTAATCCTTTTGAGACGTCTTTAATAGAATCAAACATT
>NZ_JAKUDW010000342.1:0-319 GCF_022662595.1 Bacillus cereus group sp. BfR-BA-01524
CATGTTTGAGATATTTTATTAAAAGTGCGGGTGAAGGGAGTCGAACCCCCACGCCAAAGGCGCTAGATCCTAAGTCTAGTGCGTCTGCCAATTCCGCCACACCCGCATATTTCATTAAAATGGTGAGCCATGAAGGATTCGAACCTTCGACCCTCTGATTAAAAGTCAGATGCTCTACCAACTGAGCTAATGGCTCTCGTAATTAAAACTGGTGCCGACTAGAGGACTTGAACCCCCAACCTACTGATTACAAGTCAGTTGCTCTACCAATTGAGCTAAGTCGGCTAAATGGTGGAGGATGACGGGATCGAACCGCCGA
>NZ_JAKUDW010000343.1:0-318 GCF_022662595.1 Bacillus cereus group sp. BfR-BA-01524
ACTGTGAAAGTAAACTTCTATTCAAAGATTTACTTTGAAATATTGTAATATTACTGGCTAAGTAGTTTAGAGTTTGTTGTCCTATGTTCAAAAGGTTTAGACTTTCATGTCCCGTTATTAAGACATGAAAGTACCTACAAAATTTTTGGTAATGGCTATTTACCAACGATTGTTCATGAGATTTTAGTTTAGACTTTTATGTCTTTCTACATACACGGACAAGAATCACTAAACTATTTAGACAAAAAAGTCTAAACTTTCATTTTGGGAACTAGATTGGGACAAGAAAATCCAAAATAAATTTCATAGATTTACAGA
>NZ_JAKUDW010000344.1:0-318 GCF_022662595.1 Bacillus cereus group sp. BfR-BA-01524
CGAAACGTGAGGAGTAGTGAAAGACGGTTATAGACCGTTATGTCTAAAGAGTGGTGAAACGACACTGTTTCACAATTTAGGGTGGTACCGCGAATTTTTCGTCCCTGCATATATTGCAGGGGCGTTTTTTATTTTATAAGCGCATATCATATGACCCTTTATTTTGTGACGCATTCATTTCACAAGCTAGGGTGGTACCGCGATTTCTTCGTCCCTGCATAATTATATGCAGGGACGTTTTTTTATCCAATCATTTCCGTATCATATAGAAGGACTAACAATTACCGGTAATTTGTCACAAAATTCTAAATTTTAGAA
>NZ_JAKUDW010000345.1:0-314 GCF_022662595.1 Bacillus cereus group sp. BfR-BA-01524
CGAGTGGCCCAACCGGCCCACAAGGAGTGCAAGGAATCCAAGGTCCGAGTGGCATAACAGGCCCAACCGGTCCACAAGGAATTCAAGGTATTCAGGGACCACAAGGAAGTATAGGTCCAACCGGTCCTCAAGGAATCCAAGGAGTGCAAGGTCCCCAAGGCCCAACCGGCCAGACGGGAGCAACGGGTCCTCAAGGAATTCAGGGAATACAAGGTCCAATTGGTCCAACGGGTCTCCAAGGAATTCAGGGGATACAAGGAGTGCAAGGTCTCCAAGGCCCAACTGGTCCAACCGGCCCTCAAGGTCTACAAGGA
>NZ_JAKUDW010000346.1:0-314 GCF_022662595.1 Bacillus cereus group sp. BfR-BA-01524
CAATATGAAATTTAAAAATGGAGGAGGTAGAGGGATTCGAACCCCCGCGCGACTCTCGCCGCCTGTCGGTTTTCAAGACCGATCCCTTCAGCCGAACTTGGGTATACCTCCATGAAGGAAAAAATAAATGTTTTATTATTATATGTCTAAACCATTAAAAAAATGGAGGAGGTAGAGGGATTCGAACCCCCGCGCGATTCTCACCGCCTGTCGGTTTTCAAGACCGATCCCTTCAGCCGAACTTGGGTATACCTCCGAGACATATATTAAATAAAGTGGAGCCTAGCGGGATCGAACCGCTGACCTCCTGCGTG
>NZ_JAKUDW010000347.1:0-311 GCF_022662595.1 Bacillus cereus group sp. BfR-BA-01524
TGTGGAGATCGTGACAATATTAATCAAACATTACAAACTATGTTTATAAGAAAGCCTAAAGAATTAAAAAATCTACCCATAAAATTAGTGTAACCTGTATAAATTTTATACAGGTTTTTTTATAACTTTATAGTTATCGAATTCGATAACTAAAGTTATCGAATTCGATAACTATAAAAAATCAAAAATCCCTTGATATAACTGGTTTTTTTATAGTTTTGTATGCTTGTCCCTTCTCACTCTCTATATGAAGAGCTAAAAGTACCGCAAGGAACAGGTAGTATTTTTAAGCAAACCCAGCTTAAAAATCT
>NZ_JAKUDW010000348.1:0-311 GCF_022662595.1 Bacillus cereus group sp. BfR-BA-01524
CCTGGAGCATCTTTCATAAATCTCACATTATGAGGAAATGAAAGACGGTAGTTTATACCGTTATCAAATAAAGTGGTGAAGATCTTTTCACAACTAGGGTGGTACCGCGATATTTATCGTCCCTACGTATTTACGTAGGGACGTTTTTTATTTAGGTCCTAACTTTGGTGTGGCTTCATAACTAGGGTGGTACCGCGATATTTTATCGTCCCTACGTTTTTGCGTAGGGGCGTTTTTATTTAGGTTGCTTCTTAGTGTTCTTCACAACTAGGGTGGTACCGCGATATTTTTGTCGTCCCTACGTATTTACG
>NZ_JAKUDW010000349.1:0-310 GCF_022662595.1 Bacillus cereus group sp. BfR-BA-01524
ATAACCCATTCCTAATAACTTTTGTGACATTGGCGCTTCTTTAAAGAACTGCTTATGTCTTTCTTCATATACTTGACGTCCACTGAAAATAAGATTTTCTTGATTTTCTTTCTTTTGCTCTTTTTCAAGTTCTTTCTTAACTTCTACTTCTATCTTCGCTTTTTCTTCTGGTTTTTCAACCTTATGGTGCTTTTCTTCTTTTTCTTTAATTTCTTGTTCTTTTTTCAGCTTATCTTTAATTTCTTGTTCTTTTTGATCTTGTTGTGCCACATTTTGCTCTGTTAAATAGTTATTGTGAATACCCATATTT
>NZ_JAKUDW010000350.1:0-310 GCF_022662595.1 Bacillus cereus group sp. BfR-BA-01524
AAGAGCCGTTTACAAATGCGAAGGTACGTAAAGCATTTTCATTAGCGGTTGATCGTAAATTTATCGTTGAAAAATTGTATAAAAATAATGCGCAAGAAGCATATGCATTCGTTCCAGAAGGAGCAAAAACACAAAGTGGTCGTGATTTCCGTAAAGAAAAAGGTGATTATGTTAAATTTGATCCAGCAGAAGCGAAAAAATTACTAGAAGAAGGTATGAAAGAACAAGGGTGGTCTACATTACCTGAAGTAACATTAAAATTCACTACAGATACACAACATAAAAAAGTAGCAGAAGCAATGCAAGAAAT
>NZ_JAKUDW010000351.1:0-307 GCF_022662595.1 Bacillus cereus group sp. BfR-BA-01524
GTAAGATCCCTGAAAGATGATCAGGTTGATAGGTTCGAGGTGGAAGCATGGTGACATGTGGAGCTGACGAATACTAATAGATCGAGGACTTAACCATATAATATGAAGCAATGTTATCTAGTTTTGAAAGAATATAAAAAACTTGTTGACTTTTAAAAGGAAATAAGTTAAAATGATTCTTGTCTTAAATGAATACAGTCTGGTAATGATGGCAGAGAGGTCACACCCGTTCCCATACCGAACACGGAAGTTAAGCTCTCTAGCGCCGATGGTAGTTGGGACCTTGTCCCTGTGAGAGTAGGACGTT
>NZ_JAKUDW010000352.1:0-302 GCF_022662595.1 Bacillus cereus group sp. BfR-BA-01524
GATTTTTAATAAATTATTTTGCTTTACCACTACTCTTTCAAAAAGATTACAGTTAAACAAATTATTGTATACACATATCATCTATGTTAAAGGAGAAAGACGATGAAAAAGTTATTTATTTCACTAACAGTTCTTTTCGTTCTTGTTATGAGTGCTTGTAGCAATGGCTCTACAGACAAAAAGAACGATGCAAAAGATAGTAAATCAGAAACAATTACATACCAATCTGAAAATGGTAAAGTAGAAGTTCCTGCAAATCCAAAACGCGTTGTTGTATTATCATCATTCGCTGGTAACGTAAT
>NZ_JAKUDW010000353.1:0-301 GCF_022662595.1 Bacillus cereus group sp. BfR-BA-01524
AGAGGACAAGAAATATTACAAAGATTTGGAAATTCCATGGCCACAAAATACATTGATCCATCAAAAATAAAAGAAGTAAGAGTAAAGTGGATAATAGAAGACCCTGTACCATTTTCAAAAAAAGATGATAAAAACTATAAAACTGATATATCTGCTGTGACATTTGATTGGAAGCCTTACTACTACGTTTTACCACCTTTATAAAAAGGAGAGAAAAACTTATAATGAACTGTTTATCTAAAATTACCAATTGGTTATCAAAAGATCATTTTTTAATCGGCACTAGTTTAGCTAGAATTAG
>NZ_JAKUDW010000354.1:0-301 GCF_022662595.1 Bacillus cereus group sp. BfR-BA-01524
AGTCGGTAGAGCAGAGGACTGAAAATCCTCGTGTCGGCGGTTCGATTCCGTCCCGAGCCACCATTTTGAAGTCGCAAGCCGGCTTAGCTCAATTGGTAGAGCAACTGACTTGTAATCAGTAGGTTGGGGGTTCAAGTCCTCTAGCCGGCACCACTTTCAAAATGAGCCATTAGCTCAGTTGGTAGAGCATCTGACTTTTAATCAGAGGGTCGAAGGTTCGAATCCTTCATGGCTCACCATTTTCAATTTAATGCGGGTGTAGTTTAGTGGTAAAACAAGAGCCTTCCAAGCTCTGGTCGAG
>NZ_JAKUDW010000355.1:0-298 GCF_022662595.1 Bacillus cereus group sp. BfR-BA-01524
CATAGATGCGATATCTTTATCGTTGTTAGTACCGCTTGATGCTTGTGTTGCAAGATCACGCATACGAAGTAAGATGTTTGAAACAGAACCTAATGCAGCGTCACCAGTACGCAAAGCAGACATAGCGTCTTGTGTGTTACGAGCCCCAACGTTTAATCCGCCTTCTTTCGCACGCATACGAGTAGCGATAGCTAAACCAGCTGCATCGTCAGCTGCACTGTTGATTGATTTACCGCTAGATAAACGGTTCATAGATGTATTCATTTTGTCTTGGTTTTGTCGCATGTACTCTTGTGTA
>NZ_JAKUDW010000356.1:0-298 GCF_022662595.1 Bacillus cereus group sp. BfR-BA-01524
ATCTTAACTACTATTATATTTAATTTATTGTAACAGATATTTACAAATTTTTGTTTCTTTCTTTCCTTACATTTATTTCCTTAACCCCTCAACTTGCAACAGTTTGCTCTTCCTCTTACCTATTTCTACTTACTTACATTCCTTTTGCGCTTTGCTTTCCTTATTTTCTCAACTGCAACAGTTTGCCCTTTCTCTTACCTATTTCTTTCAACTTACACACTTTTTGCGCTTTGCTTTCCTTATTTTTCTCAACTTGCAACATGCTGCTCTTTCTTTTACCTATTTCTACTTACTTGCA
>NZ_JAKUDW010000357.1:0-295 GCF_022662595.1 Bacillus cereus group sp. BfR-BA-01524
TTTAGCTTTTGCTATTTCTTGCGCTCTCTCTTCTTCTTTAGCTTTTGCTATTTCTTGCACTTTTTCTTCTTCTTTAACTTTTGCCTCTTCTTTAGGCTTTACTATTTCTTGCGCTTTCGGTTCTTCTTTAACTTTTACTTCTTCTTTGACTTTTGCCTCTTCTTTAGGCTTTACTATTTCTTGTGCTTTCGGTTCTTCTTTAACTTTTACTTCTTCTTTAACCTTTGCCTCTTCTTTAGGCTTTACTATTTCTTGTGCTTTCGGTTCTTCTTTAACTTTTACTTCTTCTTTAGGC
>NZ_JAKUDW010000358.1:0-295 GCF_022662595.1 Bacillus cereus group sp. BfR-BA-01524
GAATACCAGGAAGTTCATCAAATGGTTTTACCATGCACCAAAAGCAACCACCTGCGAAGGTTGCGAGTTCGTATGTTTTTTCGGACATTGCTGTAATCCTCCTAAATGTATATGTTTTATATAGTATTATATAAATTGTTTTATTGCGCAATAAAAAAGATTTGAAAATATATGTTTTTTATAAACAAGATCCTCCGCTCACATCAATTAATTGTCCAGTAACCCAGCGGCTGTCTGGAGAAGCAAGAAATGCAGCAGTATCGGCAATGTCTTCTACTTCACCTAAGCGATTGAA
>NZ_JAKUDW010000359.1:0-294 GCF_022662595.1 Bacillus cereus group sp. BfR-BA-01524
TGACGGTTCAGGAATAGAGAAAAAGGCTGTGCCATTTGGGACAGCCTTTTCTTATATAAGAAAGGAAGTGACGTTTTTTGTCGGTAAATCGATATTCTTTGTCGAATCGTTAATATATTATAAGTTATGATAGATATAATTGAAAAATCGTTGATATATTGTAAGTTATGATAGATATATTCAAAAAATCGTTGATATAATTTCCTATACTATTAGCATTTTGGAGGAGCATCTTTTTATGTATTTTTAAACATTATAACGTTATATTTACTTTTCGTTTTTTTCATGTTACTC
>NZ_JAKUDW010000360.1:0-293 GCF_022662595.1 Bacillus cereus group sp. BfR-BA-01524
CTATATACTCGAAAAGAGGAGATGTCTGCTATGACCTCTTCTCTTTTCGATTTGTTGAACAATCCTGTGGTAAATGAAATTATATCAACGATTTTTCGAATATATCTATCATAACTTACAATATATCAACGATTTTTAAAATATATCTATCAAAACTCACAATATATCAACGATTCGACAAGAAATATCGATTTACAGACAAAAATCGATATCCCTTCCTAAACCGTCATCTTCCAACTAGATAACGCTAACCAATTCTCCATCTCCTTATAATCAGGCATTATCTTCCCGAC
>NZ_JAKUDW010000361.1:0-292 GCF_022662595.1 Bacillus cereus group sp. BfR-BA-01524
CTCTCATCATAAATGTACTACAGACTGTAAATGTACTACAGGGCGTAAATGTCCAAGAACAAGATGTACTCGCGTGAAACATTGTACTTTCGTTACAAAATGTACGCATGTAAAAAAATGGACATTTGTTACGAAATGTACTCGTGTACGTGTTCAAAAATGGACGTTTGTTACGAAAGTGACACGTAGAAAAGAATGCGTTTTAGTTACAAAACGTACTCGCAGAAAACATTGCACTTTCGTTACAAAATGCATACGCTTTGAAAAGAAATTTTTCTGGACAAAACGAAGT
>NZ_JAKUDW010000362.1:0-289 GCF_022662595.1 Bacillus cereus group sp. BfR-BA-01524
CAAGAATCAGTGATTGTCAAAGCAGAAGAAAAACTTGAAGAAACAATCATTGTGGAAATACCAGAAGAAACTGAAGAAGTAGAAGTAATTGCGGAAGCAGAAGCGCCAGAAAAAGTAGAAGTAATTGCGGAAGCAGAAGAGTCAGAAGAAATGGAAGTAATTGCGGAAGCAGAAGAGTCAGAAGAAGTAGAAGTAATTGCGGAAACGGAAGAGTCAGAAGAAGTAGAAGTAATTACAGAAACAGAAGAGCTAGAAGAAGTGGAAGTAATTGCGGAAACAGAAGAATCAG
>NZ_JAKUDW010000363.1:0-289 GCF_022662595.1 Bacillus cereus group sp. BfR-BA-01524
ATTGCGTTCTAGTTTGTCGCAAGCACAACGTGCTTTTGTACAGAACTGCTTAATCGTTATCGCCATGCCAATTGTTATTATGTTGATGTCAAAAGAAGCATATGGATTTTTAGCAGGTTCTATGATGGGGAAAATCGCTTTAGCAGTAAATATGTTCATTGTCTTTTTCTTAGCAACCCGTGTAGAAAAGATTGCAAATTATAACCCAACAGAAAGAGGGGAATAAGGTGGCTACGATTTTAGCTGTAGTGGTATTCGTTGTCATGTACTGGGTATTCTCTACCTTTCT
>NZ_JAKUDW010000364.1:0-289 GCF_022662595.1 Bacillus cereus group sp. BfR-BA-01524
CATTTAGGGAAAAAGGTGCTTTATGTAGAAGCGGACCAAGTAAGACCAAACTTCGCGGTTGGAACAGGTCTTAGCCATGAGAGTAAAAACATGCTAGGGCTTGTAAGAAAAGAAAATGAATACAATCTCTTGCAGTATATTTGTACCAAGCAAGATTTATTAGAAAAAAAAGTGAATCCAAGGCTGACGCAAAAATTACACGATAAGATGGATTTTCTGGTGTTTCCATCAGGTTATAGCTTAACTCAATTCCCAGAGATTCAAAACAAAGAATTGTTTGTAACGACAT
>NZ_JAKUDW010000365.1:0-288 GCF_022662595.1 Bacillus cereus group sp. BfR-BA-01524
TCACTTAGGGCATGAAGGGCTTCTTATTTCAACTTTACCGGAAAATTCGGTTGGAGATGCAGCTGTATCTTACATTCAAAAGTTAGGGATTCAAACTTCTCTTGTTTCAAGAGGCGGTAAATATGTAGGTATGTATTTTTTAGAAAATGGATTCGGTGCACGTGCAAGCCGCGTTACATATTCGAATCGATTAGAAAGTAGCTTCAATACGGCATGTGAAGAAATGTATCAATTTGAAGAAATCGCAAAGGAAATTGATATCGTTCATTTTTGCGGTATTACACTTGC
>NZ_JAKUDW010000366.1:0-288 GCF_022662595.1 Bacillus cereus group sp. BfR-BA-01524
GTGCGCCCATACCTGAACCTTTTACACCAATGAATGGGAAGTGGTCAGGGCCGCGCTCTGTGCGTCCGTTAATTTGAACAGAACCAGTTTCGATTTTGTTAGCAATTGCAAATGCTTTGTTAATGTCTTTTGTGAAGACACTTGCTTGTAAGCCGAACTCTGATTTGTTAGCAATTTCAATTGCTTGCTCGTCTGAAGAAACACGGATGATTGGAAGGATTGGGCCAAATGGCTCTTCCCAAGCAACTTTCATTCCTTCTGTTACGTGGTCGATTAATGTTGGGTAAA
>NZ_JAKUDW010000367.1:0-287 GCF_022662595.1 Bacillus cereus group sp. BfR-BA-01524
ACTTTTTGCGCTTTGCTTTCCTTATTTTTCTCAACTTGCAACATGCTGCTCTTTCTTTTACCTATTTCTACTTACTTGCATTTCTTTTGCGCCTTTCTTTCCTTAACTCTTTAACTTGCAACAGTTTGCCCTTTCTCTTACCTATTTCTTTCAACTTGCACACTTTTTGCGCTTTGCTTTCCTTAACTCTTTAACTTGCAACAGTTTGCTCTTTCTCTTACCTATTTCCCCTTACTTACATTCCTTTTGCGCTTTGTTTGCCTTATTTTTCTCAACTTGCAACATGC
>NZ_JAKUDW010000368.1:0-287 GCF_022662595.1 Bacillus cereus group sp. BfR-BA-01524
CAAAAAATGGCCGAAGAAATTAAAGAGTATATTGAGAGTATCTTAGTTAATAAAAGTAAGCCTCAAGTTGCTGCATCAGTAAGTGGGGCAGATGAAATACTAAAGTATAAAGAATTGTTAGATCAAGGAGTTATTACTGAAGAAGAGTTCCGAGCGAAGAAAAAACAATTATTAGGAATTTAAAAAAGCACTCATATGAGTGCTTTTTTTATTTTAAACCAAATTGAGATTTATTTTGTAATTTACCTTCTTGGAACATAAAGTTCGCATTAGCGCCAAATCCTTTT
>NZ_JAKUDW010000369.1:0-287 GCF_022662595.1 Bacillus cereus group sp. BfR-BA-01524
AGGAGCAGCTGGAACACAAGGTCCTCAAGGGGTTCAAGGAATACAAGGGACTACCGGATTGACAGGTACACAAGGTGCCCAAGGTTCTCAAGGAGTGCAAGGAATAATAGGACCGACTGGAGCTATTGGTTTGCAAGGTCCTCAAGGAATACAAGGAATAACGGGTCCAACAGGAGCTCAAGGAGTGCAAGGAATACAAGGTGTGCAAGGAATTATCGGTCCAACAGGAGCACAAGGAATTAGAGGCCCCCAAGGAAATACAGGGGAAATTGGTATAACAGGACCTC
>NZ_JAKUDW010000370.1:0-286 GCF_022662595.1 Bacillus cereus group sp. BfR-BA-01524
TTACTTAAATAAATCAGTAACAGAAATTAAAGCTGATGCAGGTGCTGCAAAGGCTACGAATGCTTCTGGTAAAAAAGCTGACGACAAATCTCAAAAAGAAGAGAAGTCAACGAGCACGAAACCAGAAAATAAAACAGAAGACAAGTCTCAAAAAGAAGAGAAATCAACAAGCGGTTCAACTAGTGACAAAAAAGAAGAACCGAAGAAAGAAGAAAAATCAACAAACGGTTCTACGGAATCATCTAACGATTCTTCTTCACAAGAATAATAAAGTGAAAAAATCAGT
>NZ_JAKUDW010000371.1:0-285 GCF_022662595.1 Bacillus cereus group sp. BfR-BA-01524
GAATCGAAGAGTCAATCATGTAATTTCATTTACCCAATCTGTACACAATTTCCCCCTGGAAGAGGGGACATAAAAAAGCTCGGGCTTAGCCCGAGCTTTTCATTATTTCTTTTCGTCTTTTTTAGCGTCAGCTTTTGGCTCTTCGAAAAGATCTTTTAAATCTTTATCGTCAACTTTTACGTCAGCTTTTTTGATTTCTTTCATCATAAGATCGTTCATGAATTGTGCATCTTGTACTTTTTCTTGAGCTAGTGATTTTTTAATATCAGCTTTTGCTTTATCGAA
>NZ_JAKUDW010000372.1:0-284 GCF_022662595.1 Bacillus cereus group sp. BfR-BA-01524
ATAAAGAAGTAGGCAATCGCCTACTTCTTTATTTTATTTCTCTTTTGTATTCTTTTTTCGTTCCATCAGAGAAGACAACTTCTAAATCGAATTTTTGGTAGTCTTTATCAAGTTTGAACACGTTCGCTACTTGATCGATTACTTCTTGGTCAGGAGTATCTTTATCAAATTTTAATTCTTGTAGAAGTGGGCTTAATTTTGTGATAGCCTCATCTCCTGTTAATTTTACATCTGCTTTATGATCTTCAATTTTTGCTTCCATTTTTTTATCAGCTGCTACATTT
>NZ_JAKUDW010000373.1:0-284 GCF_022662595.1 Bacillus cereus group sp. BfR-BA-01524
ATTATCAAATAATTATTCAAGTTATCCGTCTATGAAACTGAAAATAAGCTTTGCGATAGTTGTCGTGTTTTGCCGGAAAGTCGATATATTCGAATAACCGCCGATATATTTCGAGTTACGCTGATATATTTGTAAAATCGCCGATATATTTTAAGTTGCGCTGATATATTCGGAAAATCGCCGATATAAATTTCATTTACTAACTACCCTCCCCCAAAACAAAAAAGGTACCACCACAAGGTGATACCTTTCCTTCTATTACATCGCTTCCGAATCCCACTCAT
>NZ_JAKUDW010000374.1:0-283 GCF_022662595.1 Bacillus cereus group sp. BfR-BA-01524
AACGGATTGTGGTAGATACATTCGTATCCCTTTAATATTCCTTAATTCCAAGCGCCTTTCTTCTTTTTCGTTTTCTTGTACAAATTGAGAGAGAGCAGAACCTTTAGATTTTGCAAAAAGTAAAACAAGCAATCCTACACTAATAAAGATTAAAAATATACATCCATAAGCTAATAAACTATGCATATTGCACCTCCTGTTTTGAAAGGAATGGTGCATAAAGAGCTGGATTTACAGTAGAAGAACGGAATTTCTTCTCCATTTCAGCTGACATCTTGGCTGT
>NZ_JAKUDW010000375.1:0-282 GCF_022662595.1 Bacillus cereus group sp. BfR-BA-01524
TTAGATCTGTTAACTCATTAATTTGACGTTGCACACTTTCTTGGTTTGTTATGGTCATGTCTTGAAGGACTTCCAGTCTATCTGTAAACCCTTCTTTATCTTCCTTATTATCTACAAATCCTTTTAATGTTGGATAATAACTATTAAATTTAGTTACAAATCCTTTACTTTTTGAATTTAATAGAATTAATTTAGGATAAAGTTCGGATGACCACTCTTTCATATCTTGTTTAATTAGAAATTGAGTTGTATTTAAAGATGGAACTTCTTCAAGTTGTACAT
>NZ_JAKUDW010000376.1:0-279 GCF_022662595.1 Bacillus cereus group sp. BfR-BA-01524
GAGTATCTTGCTTGAGAAAAAAATTGCCTTTCGCGCCGACGCATCTATTGAAATAGGTACCGGTCATATTATGCGTTGTTTAACACTGGCCCAAGAATTGCGAAATAAAGGTGCTCAAGTATATTTCATTTGTCGTAAGCTGCAAGGTGATTTGCATCAATATATTTTAAATAAAGGATTTCATGTGTATGTATTAGATGGAGATGGTGAAAATACGAATTTCTTAAGTGCAAAAAACGGGAGTTATTTAAATTGGCTAAAATATCATTGGTTTGTTGA
>NZ_JAKUDW010000377.1:0-279 GCF_022662595.1 Bacillus cereus group sp. BfR-BA-01524
TTTATATTTGAATTAACAGAAAGAAAACAATATATAAAAATGATCAAGGATAAATATATTAAAAAACAAGAATAAACAAGAAATAATTCTAACATAAGTTATTCCTAATTGGTATTTATTCCTAAAAAAAGTGCTGTAATACGAACTATTCCTAATTGTTGTTTATTGCTAAAATAAGTACCGTAATATTAGATAAAAATAAAGGGTGGCATTTTATGAAAACAAGAGGGAGTACTCGTAGAGCAGATAGCATGGGGCGTATTGTTATTCCAATGGAAA
>NZ_JAKUDW010000378.1:0-276 GCF_022662595.1 Bacillus cereus group sp. BfR-BA-01524
ATCTTATAAATGATGGTCTTATTTTTTTGTCTTTCTATCTTTTATTTAAAACTCCCTCTCTCTTTCACCCTATGTTCACATGAGAGTCACACCTATCTTTTATAGTATATGTATCGAAGTTGTTCCTCCCTAATTTATAAGACATTCCCCAGTGTCTTAAAGCAACTTCCATCCCTAATTAAATTGACATAAATTGTCCCCTTCCCTAGACCATCCAATGTGATGGTCTATTTTATTTTCCAAACACAAAATCAATCTATCTGTACTTAAATAAAA
>NZ_JAKUDW010000379.1:0-274 GCF_022662595.1 Bacillus cereus group sp. BfR-BA-01524
AGAATTCAAAATAAACCTCTATATCATTTGCAATACTTGTTCCTTAACACCTTCGTCAAACTTAGCACCTTCCACATTTGCTCCCTTCCAAACTACATTGTCAAGTTTGGCACCGGTAAAATCCGCATCCATAAAATTCCCATTTAAAAGGGTCGCTCCTGTTAAATCTGCATTTGTTAAATCCGCATTTCTAGCATCTACTTCTGATAAATTAGCATTTTCCAAATACGCTTTTTCGAAGTTACCATCAGTAAGATTGGCACTACTAAAATCC
>NZ_JAKUDW010000380.1:0-272 GCF_022662595.1 Bacillus cereus group sp. BfR-BA-01524
GAGGATAACAAAAAGACGTGCAGTGAATGCACGTCTTTTTTTGTTACGTTTTGTCGAACAATCGATATATCCGAGAAATCGTTGATATATTGTAAGTTATGATAGATATATCGAAAAAACCGTTGATATATCCTGAGTTACGATAGATATAATTGAAAAATCGTTGATATATTACCCCGCATTAACGGGCAGTAAAACTCCCACCTTAAAATTCGCCTGGAGCAAAGAGGTTAGGTGGGAGATAAACTGCCCATAAATGCCCGATTGGTTCA
>NZ_JAKUDW010000381.1:0-272 GCF_022662595.1 Bacillus cereus group sp. BfR-BA-01524
GCTGCTTCTTGAGCCTTAGCCGCTGCTTGAGCTTCAGCATCTGCTTGAGCTTTAGCTGCTTCACGAGCTTTCGCCGCTTCTTGAGCTTTAGCTTCTGCTTGAGCTTCAGCATCTGCCTGAGCTTTAGCTGCTTCTTGAGCCTTAGCTGCTTCACGAGCTTTCGCCGCTTCTTGAGCTTTAACTTCTGCTTGAGCTTCAGCTGCTTCGCGAGCTTTAGTTGCTTCCACTGCTTTAGCTTTTGCTTGAGTTTCAGCTACTTCCTGAGCTTTAAC
>NZ_JAKUDW010000382.1:0-272 GCF_022662595.1 Bacillus cereus group sp. BfR-BA-01524
AGATGGAATCGGAACAGACTTACTGCCGAAAATTCACGCAGATTTTCCAAACGTTGATGTCATTATGGTTACTGCGGCGAATGAAAACCATATGTTAGAAAAAGCGATTCGAAACGGCGTAAGCAACTATCTTATAAAGCCGGTTACGTTAGAAAAATTCGTTCGCACAATTGAAGACTATAAAAGAAAGAAGCAACTATTACATAGTAACCATGAAGTAAATCAAGCACTCATCGATAATTTCTTCGGCACTTCGCAAACACAAGATATAA
>NZ_JAKUDW010000383.1:0-271 GCF_022662595.1 Bacillus cereus group sp. BfR-BA-01524
TTCAGAAGTTATTGTTCCAAATACGGGAAGGATCCCTAAACCGGTTGCGCCAGTAGGACCAGTTATTCCGATTCCGGTAGGACCTGTACCCCCAGTAGGACCAGTTATTCCGATTCCGGTAGGACCTGTACCCCCAGTAGGACCGGTTATTCCGATTCCAGTAGGACCTGTACCCCCAGTAGGACCAGTTATTCCAATGCCGGTAAAACCTGTCGCACCGGTAGGTCCTGTGATTCCAGTAGGTCCGGTGGGTAATGTAAATGGTGGAATT
>NZ_JAKUDW010000384.1:0-270 GCF_022662595.1 Bacillus cereus group sp. BfR-BA-01524
AGGTTTTGCTTCTGGTTTAGATTGAGAAGCTGGTGTTGTGTTTGAATCCTGCTGTTGTTTTTTTAATTCTTCCTGTTTACGTTTTTCTTCATCAAGTCTCTTTTGTTCTTCCTGCTTACGTTTTTCTTCATCAAGTCTCTTTTGTTCTTCTTGTTTGTTCTTATTTTCATTAGATTTTTGACATTCTCTTAATTTATTATCTAGTTCTTTTTCTTTTTCTAGCAATTTCTCCTCCATTTTTTTTAAATCTTTTTCTTTATTGATTAATTG
>NZ_JAKUDW010000385.1:0-269 GCF_022662595.1 Bacillus cereus group sp. BfR-BA-01524
GAGGCTTTTCCAGGGAAGGGGCAAATGCCTAATTGGCAAGTCGATTTCATTGATGCTTTAAATATAGCTGCTAGAGAAGCTGGTTATGAGGGTGGAACCGTGGTTAATCATGGTACTGAGCAAGACAATGAGAATTTTCCTGAACAAGATAATGAAATTTTTGTTATTACACCTAATGGAAAATTAATCCTTACAAAAAGTTGGAAAGATACAAGACTATTTATAGAAAAGAATATAGTTAAAAACGGTAACTTTTTCTATTTTAATAG
>NZ_JAKUDW010000386.1:0-269 GCF_022662595.1 Bacillus cereus group sp. BfR-BA-01524
TGCTGGTAAGCCTTGTTTTGCACGCTCAGCGTTTGTTAATTCAACAACACGTTGTTCGAACTCGCTTAAAGATTTTGCTTCTTCAGCAGGCTTTTGCTCAGCTGGTTTTTGTTCAGCAGGTTTTTGAGTATTGTTGTTTTCAGCAGGTTTTTGAGCTTCTGGTTTTTGAACTTCTTCAGCAGGCTTTTGCTCAACTGGTTTTTGCTCAGCAGGCTTTTGAGCTTCTGGCTTAGCTGTTGGTTGCTCAGTTACAACATTTTCAGTAGGTT
>NZ_JAKUDW010000387.1:0-268 GCF_022662595.1 Bacillus cereus group sp. BfR-BA-01524
ACCATCTGAAAATGAATTTGCGAAATATGCAATTGATATAACGAAGAAAAATGATGATAAAGAAACTGGTGAAGGAAATCCAACAACACCGCCAACAGGTGGTGGAGAAAATCCGACGACACCACCGAAAGGTGATGGAGAAAACCCAACGACACCGCCAACAGGTAATGGAGAAAACCCAACACCACCAACAGAAGAAGGTGATAATGGTAATGAACCAAAGCAAGATGGAAACAATACTGGATCTGGACAAACTACAACAGATGAT
>NZ_JAKUDW010000388.1:0-261 GCF_022662595.1 Bacillus cereus group sp. BfR-BA-01524
CAAGATTAAATAACTCTCTATCATGGAATTCCTATCTGTTTTCCACCATTCTTTCATTTTATCCTTCGCTATTTTTTCTTCTAATTCCATAAATTCATGTGCTTCCAAATTAGGGTACTTGGCGTGTAATTCTACTTCAAGTTCTGCCATATTCTTACCTTCTGGGTAACCTTTCCCTTGATACGTTCCAAGTAATAACGGATTCCCTGCCCCAGCAGTTAGTGGAATAAACTTATCAAATTGAATGTAATTGCGGGCCCA
>NZ_JAKUDW010000389.1:0-260 GCF_022662595.1 Bacillus cereus group sp. BfR-BA-01524
TCTTGAGGTGGCCCTTCAGCAGGCTGTTCCGCAGCTTGCGCTTGCTTCACTTGTTCTTCCTGCTCTTTTTGTTTTTGCTTCTGTACTTCTTGTTTCTTTTTTTCTTCTTTCTTTTTTAGCTCTTCTTGTTTCTTCATTTCTGCTGCCGCTTTTAAAGTTTCTTCTTTCTTATTATGCGCAACAATTTTTGTATACATGAAATATACAAGTGATAATAGTAAGACGAGAATGATTGTTCTTTTTATGTATACAATCGGCCG
>NZ_JAKUDW010000390.1:0-260 GCF_022662595.1 Bacillus cereus group sp. BfR-BA-01524
AGTTGTTTGAGGCTTAGTTTGTTCTTGTTTATTATTTGTTGTTTGGTTATTTTGTTTTGAATTCTCTTGCTTAGTGTTTTCTTGTTTAACAGGTTCTTGTTTAGTGTTTTCCTGTTTAGTATTTTCTTGTTTAGGTTGTTCTTGAGGTTTGTTTTCATCTTTTTTAGTAGTTTGTTTGCTAGCTAAAAATTGATCGTAGTCTCCTTTTTTCACTTCACAAGGTAAGCCGTCATTGTCACGATCTAAGTCATGAGGATCAT
>NZ_JAKUDW010000391.1:0-258 GCF_022662595.1 Bacillus cereus group sp. BfR-BA-01524
TTCAATTTGAGAAGCAGAAGCTGCCATATTAGTAGCTTGGCTCGTTACGTTGTTTAAGTTATGGTCTAAACGGTTTAATTGAGAACCGAAAGTTGCTCTAGCGTCAGCAATTTCTTGAATAGCAGTGTCAAGAGCTGTGATTTCAGCTGCTGCAGTTGTAGCATCTAATTTCTTTGATCCATCAGTTGAAACTGCTAAAGTACCAGTTGTTTTACCTTTTGTATCGATAGCTGTGATTTTCATTGTATCATTTGAAGC
>NZ_JAKUDW010000392.1:0-258 GCF_022662595.1 Bacillus cereus group sp. BfR-BA-01524
CGTGATACTTGTACCTGTTGGACCGGTTGCACCCGTTGGGCCTGTTGCTCCTGTTATTCCTGTCGCTCCCGTTGGACCTGTTGCTCCTGTTATTCCTGTCGCTCCCGTTGGACCCGTTGCTCCTGTTATTCCTGTCGCTCCTGTTATTCCTGTCGCTCCTGTTATTCCTGTTGGGCCTGTTGCTCCTGTTATTCCCGTCGCTCCCGTTGGGCCTGTTGCTCCTGTTATTCCTGTCGCTCCCGTTGGACCCGTTGCTCC
>NZ_JAKUDW010000393.1:0-258 GCF_022662595.1 Bacillus cereus group sp. BfR-BA-01524
GCTTCAAATGATACAATGAAAATCACAGCTATCGATACAAAAGGTAAAACAACTGGTACTTTAGCAGTTTCAACTGATGGATCAAAGAAATTAGATGCTACAACTGCAGCAACTGAAATCACGGCTCTTGACACTGCTATTCAAAATATTGCTGACGCTAGAGCAACTTTCGGTTCTCAATTAAACCGTTTAGACCATAACTTAAACAACGTAACGAGCCAAGCTACTAATATGGCAGCTTCTGCTTCTCAAATTGAA
>NZ_JAKUDW010000394.1:0-256 GCF_022662595.1 Bacillus cereus group sp. BfR-BA-01524
TAATTTATTAGTACCCTATATTTTATTTGTCCTGTCTTATGAAATTACTGGACAAAGCGTAAATATCCAATCTTGTTAGAGTGTATATAATATGAATTATATATTAATAATCCCATTTAAATGAATTATATATTAATAATTCCACTTAAAATTGATATCCAATATAAATATGTCGGGAGGGGTATTGTGAAATTTGTAAATAATAAAATTTTAACTAGTACACTTGCTAACGTTGTATTTTTATCTGTAATCCCGT
>NZ_JAKUDW010000395.1:0-255 GCF_022662595.1 Bacillus cereus group sp. BfR-BA-01524
TCCATTGTTTTTTATTCACTTTTATCACTCCATTTGAAAACGACAGGATTTCTCCTGCCGTTTTAAGGAACTATTTTATGCGTTTGTCTTTTTACGACGGAACATTAATACTGATCCAGCTAATGCTAATCCTAAGCTTGCTAACATCATTGTAACACCGTTTGATGCTGTATTAGGTAATTTTTCACCTTGTTTTTTCGTTTCTTTTTTCACAACTGTATTAGTATTTTTCTTTGTTTCTTTTGCAGTTGTTTG
>NZ_JAKUDW010000396.1:0-254 GCF_022662595.1 Bacillus cereus group sp. BfR-BA-01524
CGTCCTACTCTCACAGGGACAAGGTCCCAACTACCATCGGCGCTAGAGAGCTTAACTTCCGTGTTCGGTATGGGAACGGGTGTGACCTCTCTGCCATCATCACCAAACTATTGAAGGCATATTCCTTCAAAACTAGATAACATTTGCTACATATTATATGGTTAAGTCCTCGATCTATTAGTATTCGTCAGCTCCACATGTCACCATGCTTCCACCTCGAACCTATCAACCTGATCATCTTTCAGGGATCTTAC
>NZ_JAKUDW010000397.1:0-252 GCF_022662595.1 Bacillus cereus group sp. BfR-BA-01524
CTACTCAACGGTTCCTTAATCCGCCTTTCCGCTCAGATCTTCTTTTCACTTTTTACTATAAAAACACCCCTTTAGATAAACAGATCCAAAGGGGCAAAACATCGCAACTTTTTTATAAACGTCGCGACTTTATTCAAAACATCGCGTCTTTTTTATAAACAGTTAATCTTTATTTCAAATCAATAGTTGAAGTTTGATAGGAAAGAATAATGTTTGTTATACTAAATGTGCAAAAATATATGCAAAATCACA
>NZ_JAKUDW010000398.1:0-252 GCF_022662595.1 Bacillus cereus group sp. BfR-BA-01524
TCTTTTGCTGCACATAATCCGGGTTCTATTGGACCTACACTTCCACCTGTTCAACCCTTTCAATTCCCTACCGGTCCCACCGGTTCTACAGGACCAACCGGGCCAACTGGATCAACCGGACCAACTGGATCAACCGGACCGACTGGACCAACTGGACCAACTGGATTTAATCTTCCTGCTGGGCCTGCATCTATTACTTTGACTTCTAACGAAACCACAGCATGTGTATCCACTCAAGGAAATAATACTTTA
>NZ_JAKUDW010000399.1:0-252 GCF_022662595.1 Bacillus cereus group sp. BfR-BA-01524
TTTTTATCCACTCTAATTTCCCCTTTCTATGAAAAAAAGGCACATCCCATTAAGGGATGTGCCTTTGGTTTATCCATTCAGCTACTAGTTTATGATGGATATATTATTGTGCCGATTCATCAAATTATACTATATTTTATGTTTATTTCCCAGTCTTCATGTAATACCAATCAGTCAGTTTATGAAGTAGTTCTTCTTTCCCTACCCAGTTCCATCCTACTCCACTTCCTCCAGGGAATGGATCATCAGGAA
>NZ_JAKUDW010000400.1:0-251 GCF_022662595.1 Bacillus cereus group sp. BfR-BA-01524
AGAAAAAATAAATGGGCACACTATTCGAAAGGATAGGTCGCAAAGCTAAGAGTCTAAGGTAATGAAAATTACTATGATAGTCTGGTTGCAGTTTGGATTTTCACACATGTTGTGATGTATGAAAATCGAAGAGGCAACCAGGCTTTTTATTTTTTAGGAATACACATTATGATTGTAAATTTAGTCGATTAATACATCTAATATTCGAAATATTCAGTACAAAGAAAGTGGGGGAGGGAAGTACATTGCAA
>NZ_JAKUDW010000401.1:0-251 GCF_022662595.1 Bacillus cereus group sp. BfR-BA-01524
CTCCTATTAAAAAATGGTACTTATTATTATACACCATATACTGGAGGCTCATTTTTTATCAAATTAACAGGTACGTGAAATTATATTAACGATTTTCTTAATATATCTATCGTAACTTCAAATATATCAACGATTTTCTCAATATATCTATCATAACTCAAAATATATCAACGTTTTTTCAAATATATCGATTTGCCGACAATTCACGACAAAAAAACAGGAGCTCTCTAGCCCCTGTCTTCTAACACTTT
>NZ_JAKUDW010000402.1:0-249 GCF_022662595.1 Bacillus cereus group sp. BfR-BA-01524
TGATCCATCAGTTGAAACTGCTAAAGTACCAGTTGTTTTACCTTTTGTATCGATAGCTGTGATTTTCATTGTATCATTTGAAGCGTCAGAAAGCTGAATTGTGATATCTTTACCCTCACCAGGATTGGTACCTTTATTTAAAAATGCGTTACCATTGAAATTTGTTTTATCAGCAATATGATCAATTTCTTGTGCTAATGCTTGATACTCTTTGTCCATAGATGCGATATCTTTATCGTTGTTAGTACC
>NZ_JAKUDW010000403.1:0-249 GCF_022662595.1 Bacillus cereus group sp. BfR-BA-01524
GAGGTAGAAATGAATGTCTTGGAAAAATGATTGCTGGAGTTCTCAGAAAAAGCATTGTTGTGATGATTGGTGGAAATCTAAAGAAAAGTGTCATCGTGATGATGATTGGTGGAAATCTAAAGAAAAGTGTCATCGTGATGATGATTGGTGGAAATCTAAAGAAAAGTGTCATCGTGATGATGATTGGTGTTCTAAACGAAATAAGTGTCGCTGTAATTGTTTCTTTATTTGTTGCCATTGTAAAAGGAA
>NZ_JAKUDW010000404.1:0-248 GCF_022662595.1 Bacillus cereus group sp. BfR-BA-01524
ATCTCCTCCGGTATTTTGATGTTGCTGTTCTTGTTGTTTCTTAGCTTCTTCTTCAGCTTTTTTCTTGGCCTCTTCATCAGCTTTCTTCTTAGCTTCTTCATCAGCTTTTTTCTTAGCTTCTTCTTCAGCTTTTCTTCTAGCTTCTTCATCAGCTTTCTTTTGAGCTTCTTCTTGCTGTTTACGTTGTTGTTCTTGTTGCTGTTCTTGTTGTTTCTTAGCCTCTTCATCAGCTTTTTTCTTAGCTTCGT
>NZ_JAKUDW010000405.1:0-248 GCF_022662595.1 Bacillus cereus group sp. BfR-BA-01524
GGGATGAAAATAATGGATACTTGTGCAGATATTTTAATCGTTATCGATTTACAAAATGGAGTATGTTATAGCGGAGAGCATTTATTTGATTTACAGAACTTACTAACAAAAGTAAATAAAAGAATTTCTTCATACAGAAAATTAAATAAACCAATCCTTTTTGTTCAACATTGTGATGATGATTTAGTACCCGAGAAAGAACTTTGGGCTATTCATACCGATCTAGATGTTCAAGAACAAGATTTTTT
>NZ_JAKUDW010000406.1:0-247 GCF_022662595.1 Bacillus cereus group sp. BfR-BA-01524
AACTTCCAATCAAACTGTACAAAAGGCAGACACCAAAATTGCCACTTCACAAGATACTAAAAAAGATACAGCAGACACAAAGAGTAAGGAAGAAGCTGACAGTAAAGCTCAAGAAGAAGCTAACCGTAAGGCTCAGGAAGAAGCTAACCGTAAAGCTCAAGAAGAGGCTCAACGTAAAGCCCAGGAAGAAGCTAACCGTAAGGCTCAAGAAGAGACTCAACGTAAAGCTCAGGAAGAAGCTAACCGT
>NZ_JAKUDW010000407.1:0-247 GCF_022662595.1 Bacillus cereus group sp. BfR-BA-01524
GAAGTCAATTTTAGAGCAAAAGAAATCTGGAAAATTAACGCATGAACAAGCAAAAGAGGAATTAACAAAGTTAGGCGTGAAAATGCCGGAGAAAGGTAAGCATGGAGACATGTTTGCAGGATTAGATGAACAGGAAAAAGAGAAAGCGAAGTCAATTTTAGAGCAAAAGAAATCTGGAAAATTAACGCATGAGCAAGCAAAAGAAGAATTAACAAAATTAGGTGTGAAACTTCCAGAGAAAGAGAAG
>NZ_JAKUDW010000408.1:0-245 GCF_022662595.1 Bacillus cereus group sp. BfR-BA-01524
AAATCGCCGAAGATAAAATCGCTGAAATTAAAGAGCATAAAAAACAAGTAGAAGATAAAGTCGCTGAAGTAAAAGAACATAAGCAAAATATCGATAACAAAGTTAATGAGATTAAAGAACATAAACAAACTGTCGATGAAAAAGTGAATGAAATGAAGCAACATAAAGAGAACATTGATCAAAAGGTTAATGAACTTAAGGAAGTTAAAAAACAAGTAGATGACAAATTAGCTGAGTTAAAGAAA
>NZ_JAKUDW010000409.1:0-245 GCF_022662595.1 Bacillus cereus group sp. BfR-BA-01524
TATTTTTTCATATACGTAGATTACCTCTTGCGTTCCCTCTACGTATTTACCTTCGGCATTTTTTGGCTTTTCTACCAACTTATAACCTGGGATTTCTTTATTTTCTGTTGTATAGCCTTTCCCTACTTGATCTGTTGTTGTATTACGTTGTGCGATTTCTTTTCCTTCTTTATCTACGTACTTTGTTACTACGCTTCCTTCTACCTCTGGTTTTGGTTCTTCTATTTTTTCATATACGTAGATTA
>NZ_JAKUDW010000410.1:0-244 GCF_022662595.1 Bacillus cereus group sp. BfR-BA-01524
CTTTTATCAATCATCTGTGTAATCGATAAATAATATAACTTATTATTTAAACGTTTTTTTTTCACTGTTTCAATTAATCCTCTAAGTTCATTTAATAATATATTATATCTGTTAATATCCTCAAAATCATGAGATATATTTTGTTTGATAATATACTCACAATCTAAAATTAAGTTTATAAACTTTTGATCATGATTCATTGTTTCTCCAATCAAATTTACTTATTTTAACCAGCTAACACTAA
>NZ_JAKUDW010000411.1:0-244 GCF_022662595.1 Bacillus cereus group sp. BfR-BA-01524
GCAAGTGAAGAAAGAAAATGTAGGAAATATAGTATCGCCGCAAGTGAAGAAAGAAAATGTAGGAAATATAGTATCGCCGCAAGTGAAGAAAGAAAATGTAGGAAATATAGTGTCACCGCAAGTGAAGAAAGATAACGTAGGGAATATAATATCGCCACAAGTGAAGAAAGAGAATGTAGGAAATATAGTGTCACCAAATGTATCGAAAGAAAATGTAGTTATTCCACAAGTCATACCGCCAAAT
>NZ_JAKUDW010000412.1:0-243 GCF_022662595.1 Bacillus cereus group sp. BfR-BA-01524
TTTAAATAAACTATAACACTTTTTATAAAATTACTTTAGCGAATTAACAATTTGTTTAAAAGGTAACAAGCATTGTTACCTTTTAGCTATAACAAAACCATTTTTGTTGTCATTAAAACCATTTCTGTTATAGTTAAAACCATTTTTGTTATACCGTAATAACCATTTCTGTTATAGTTAAAACCATTTTTGTTATACCGTAATGACCATTTCTGTTATAGTTAAAACCATTTTTGTTATAGT
>NZ_JAKUDW010000413.1:0-243 GCF_022662595.1 Bacillus cereus group sp. BfR-BA-01524
AAACAACAAAGAATGAGAAAGCTGGAAAATCAGAAGATAAAGCATCTGCTAAGAAAAAAGAAAAAGAGCAAGAGCAAGCAGAAGCTAAGCAAAAAGCTGAAGAAGAGAAGTTAAAGGCTGAGGAAGAAAAGAAAAAAGCTGAAGAAGAAGCGAAAGCTAACGAGAAAGTATCAGCTGAAAAAACTGTATCCAAGGCAAAAGAGGCTTATACAAAACCTTCTTGGAAAGCTGTAGGAACAGAAC
>NZ_JAKUDW010000414.1:0-242 GCF_022662595.1 Bacillus cereus group sp. BfR-BA-01524
TTCGAGCCTTATTATGGAAATCAAAATTATTATCAACCGTTTGAAGTGTCATTTATGAATCAAGCTCAACAACCACAACAGCAGCAATCTTATGTGAATCAAGCTCAACAACCACAACAGCAGCAATCTTATGTGAATCAAGCTCAACAACCACAACAGCAGCAATCTTATGTGAATCAAGCTCAACAATCACAAGCTCAGCAACCATACATGAATCAACAACAGCAGCAGCCTTATATGAA
>NZ_JAKUDW010000415.1:0-241 GCF_022662595.1 Bacillus cereus group sp. BfR-BA-01524
GCCGCTTCCACTTTTTTTATAATCCAGTTCCAGTGGCTAGAACAGTCGGTCGTTTCACCCCTTCCTGTGAGGCAAAAAGCGCCTCTTCGTCAGGGCTTCCAACGCCCTCCTATTCTGAGCGAGCCTCTTGCACTTTTTATAGTAATTCAAACACTCCCGCTGCTCCCATTCCGCCGCCAATACACATTGTTACGATACCGAATTGTTCGTTGCGGCGTTTCATTTCGTGAATAAGAGATAG
>NZ_JAKUDW010000416.1:0-241 GCF_022662595.1 Bacillus cereus group sp. BfR-BA-01524
GCAGCAGGATTATTGCTTCGTTTAGGGCAACCAGATGTATTTGATATTCCTGTTATGGCACAGGCCGGTGCAGCAGTTTTTGATAATTTAGCACTCATTTTTGCAATTGGTATTGCAATCGGTCTTTCAGTTGATGGTAGTGGTGCAGCAGGTCTTGCAGGTGCAATTGGTTATCTAGTTATGAAAAACAGTATTGATGCACTTAGTAAGGGATATTCTACTGTAGAATTACAAGATAAAT
>NZ_JAKUDW010000417.1:0-239 GCF_022662595.1 Bacillus cereus group sp. BfR-BA-01524
TTTTTCTTGTTTTACTTCTTCTTGCTTGCCTGTTTCTAATTCAACTACATTAGAAATTTCTACTTCTTGCTTTTGTTCATTTTCTTTTTCTTCTGCTTCTAGCTTACTTACTTCTATTTTACTTACGGCTGGGACTTGTTCTTCTCCCACGTTCGTTTTTTTCTTTCGTAAAAGACGATTTACAAGGAAGAAGACGATTATACAAAATAGTGCATATCCTACAATTGTAATTGAGGACA
>NZ_JAKUDW010000418.1:0-238 GCF_022662595.1 Bacillus cereus group sp. BfR-BA-01524
GTGCAAGGGATACAAGGACCAGTTGGGCCAATAGGTGCAACTGGACCAGAAGGACAGCAGGGAGCACAAGGATTGAGAGGACCACAAGGAGAAACTGGAGCGACAGGACCTCAAGGTGTGCAAGGGTTCCAAGGTCCGATTGGTCCAACGGGAGCGACTGGGGCACAAGGTATACAAGGGATACAGGGATTACAGGGGCCAATTGGAGCGACAGGACCTGAGGGACCTCAAGGAATTC
>NZ_JAKUDW010000419.1:0-237 GCF_022662595.1 Bacillus cereus group sp. BfR-BA-01524
CATTATCTCTTGCACCACATTCTTGTTTTCCAGCCGTTTCACTAAAGCAGTTACTCCGCTTTTTTCTGTTCTTCTGCTTTCTTTTGCTCTTCTACTTTCTTTTGCTCTTCTATTCTCTTCTGTTCCTCTACTTTCTTCTGTTCTTCTGCTTTCTTCTGTTCTTCTACTTTCTTTTGTTCTTCTGCTTTCTTTTGTTCTTCCGCTTTCTTCTGTTCTTCTACTTTCTTTTGTTCTTCT
>NZ_JAKUDW010000420.1:0-237 GCF_022662595.1 Bacillus cereus group sp. BfR-BA-01524
AGGTTCGAGGTGGAAGCATGGTGACATGTGGAGCTGACGAATACTAATAGATCGAGGACTTAACCATATAATATGAAGCAATGTTATCTAGTTTTGAAAGAATATAAAAAAACTTGTTGACTTTAGAAGTTAAATGAGTTACAATAATTCTTGTCTTAAATGAATACAGTCTGGTAATGATGGCAGAGAGGTCACACCCGTTCCCATACCGAACACGGAAGTTAAGCTCTCTAGCGC
>NZ_JAKUDW010000421.1:0-236 GCF_022662595.1 Bacillus cereus group sp. BfR-BA-01524
AATCGAAACAACACACCAAGTACAAAATGATTGGATTCAATTTGAATATAACGGAAAAACAGCTTATGTTCATGTTCCTTACTTAACAGGTAAAGCACCAGTTAAAGTTCAACCAGTAGTTAAAGCTGAAAAAACAACTACAGTTCAAGATACAGCTAAAGTTCGTGAAGCAGTTAAAGCTCAGGAAGTAGCTGAAACTCAAGCAAAAGCTAAAGCAGTGGAAGCAACTAAAGCTC
>NZ_JAKUDW010000422.1:0-236 GCF_022662595.1 Bacillus cereus group sp. BfR-BA-01524
GCTCAAGAAGCGGCGAAAGCTCGTGAAGCAGCTAAAGCTCAAGCAGATGCTGAAGCTCAAGCAGCGGCTAAGGCTCAAGAAGCAGCTAAAGCTCGTGAAGCGGCTAAAGCAGATGCTGAAGCTCAAGCGGCTAAGGCTCAAGAAGCAGCTGAAGCTCGTGAAGCGGCTAAAGCTAAAGAAGCAGCTAAAGCTCAAAAACCAGCTACACAACAACCTGCTGCAAAAGAAACTGAAAC
>NZ_JAKUDW010000423.1:0-235 GCF_022662595.1 Bacillus cereus group sp. BfR-BA-01524
AACCTTTAGCTTTTTCGACAACATCTTGTCTGCCACCTTTATTATCAGCTGGTACTTCTGGAGTTGGAGCTGGTTTTTTCGCTTCTTCTTTTTTAGGCTCTTCTTTTTTAGACTCTTCTTTCGGAGCTTGTACAGCATTATTTGCTGGAGCTGCTGGTTGAGCTTGTGTTGGTGCTGGTTGAGCCGCTGCTGGTTGTTGTGCAGCTTGCTCTGCTTGTTTTTGAGCAGCAGCTTC
>NZ_JAKUDW010000424.1:0-235 GCF_022662595.1 Bacillus cereus group sp. BfR-BA-01524
TTCTTCCTGTTTACGTTTTTCTTCATCAAGTCTCTTTTGTTCTTCCTGTTTACGTTTTTCTTCACCAAGTCTCTTTTGTTCTTCTTGCTTACGTTTTTCTTCATCAAGCCTTTTTTGTTCTTCTTGCTTACGTTTTTCTTCATCAAGTCTCTTTTGTTCTTCTTGTTTGTTCTTATTTTCATTAGATTTTTGACATTCTCTTAATTTATTATCTAGTTCTTTTTCTTTTTCTAGC
>NZ_JAKUDW010000425.1:0-235 GCF_022662595.1 Bacillus cereus group sp. BfR-BA-01524
ATAATACAATTATGGTCAATAAAGGTCAAACGAAACCACTTTAAATCAAAAAAATATGTAGTTGTACCATGAAATATTCGCTATGTTTTCGAAATTCCCTGCTTATGTATCTTCAACATCATAACCGAATTACGTAAATTTAAACGTTATGAAAACTGAAGAAAAACAGAAAAGAACGCCTTTTAACTGAAGCGTTCTTTCGATAATTAGTCTTTTAAAAGATAGGTTAATTTAT
>NZ_JAKUDW010000426.1:0-235 GCF_022662595.1 Bacillus cereus group sp. BfR-BA-01524
ATTGGCTTCCATGACGGATTAGTTTGAGGATCCTTTTCTTGAGATACTGTTTTTTCTTCCTCTTTATTTTCATTTCCGTTCGTTTTTACCGATTTTTCTACTTTTTGTTTCTCTTCTAACTTTGTTGCTTCTTTATCTTCAGTTTTCTTCTCTTCTATCTTTGCTGTTTCTTTATATTCAGTTTTCTTCTCTTCTATCTTTGTTACTTTCTTTTCTTGAGCAATTGCTTTCGTTG
>NZ_JAKUDW010000427.1:0-234 GCF_022662595.1 Bacillus cereus group sp. BfR-BA-01524
CAACGGCTAGTCCGACTTATGTAACTATACGCTAGTAACCGTACGTTAGTAGACGTAGAAAAGACCGCCTATTACACAGGCGGTCGATTTTTTATTTAATAAAGTTTTATTTAAGAAATATCAATTCCAGCCTTATTTGCTTTTTCAGTTAGGTAATTACAAAATGCGGAACAAGTTATAAGCATGAATTGAGCATCTTCATAAGAAACATTTGGTACATCTTTATGAGCGTGA
>NZ_JAKUDW010000428.1:0-234 GCF_022662595.1 Bacillus cereus group sp. BfR-BA-01524
CAGATGCTCTACCAACTGAGCTAATGGCTCGTAAATGGCTGGGCTAGCTGGATTCGAACCAGCGCATGACGGAGTCAAAGTCCGTTGCCTTACCGCTTGGCTATAGCCCATCGAAAAAATATCTTATTTTCAAAGACAAATGTTATTGTACCATAATGTCCAATAAAAAACAACTGCCAATTAGCAGAAGTTAAAATGGCGGTCCCGACCGGGGTCGAACCGGCGATCTCCTGC
>NZ_JAKUDW010000429.1:0-233 GCF_022662595.1 Bacillus cereus group sp. BfR-BA-01524
TTACTGGTAGAATTGCCGGAACGACAGCTGGAGAAAACGCGAAAATGCAATATTAAAAAAGAAACAGGGATTCCTGTTTCTTTTTTAATAGGTACATGAAATTATTATCGGCGATTTCCCAGATATATCAGCCATTCTGCAACTTATATCGGCGATTCCCCAAATTTATAGACTTACCGACAAGAAACGACAAATATACGCTCCACTTAACTTCCCATTGCTTTTTTGTTGCT
>NZ_JAKUDW010000430.1:0-233 GCF_022662595.1 Bacillus cereus group sp. BfR-BA-01524
CCTTAACAAATACTTTTGAAAATTATTACATATAAATTTGATTTTTTAAATTTTCTAGTTGCACGGGATATCCATTAATACTATCGAAAAATTAAGCCTTGTATTTCATCCTATTCAAATATCATTCAGCACAACCCCATGTACTCGTTATTTCTCACTTTTTAATTCCGATTTATACTATTTGGACCATGGATTAGCTAACAACTAAATTATACGATATCTCATTCAAAAAC
>NZ_JAKUDW010000431.1:0-232 GCF_022662595.1 Bacillus cereus group sp. BfR-BA-01524
GGAGGATAACAAAAAGACGTGCAGTGAATGCACGTCTTTTTTTGTTACGTTTTGTCGAACAATCGATATATCCGAGAAATCGTTGATATATTGTAAGTTATGATAGATATAATGGAAAAACCGTTGATATATTACCCCGCATTAACGGGCAGTAAAACTCCCACCTTAAAATTCGCCTGGAGCAAAGAGGTTAGGTGGGAGATAAACTGCCCATAAATGCCCGATTGGTTCA
>NZ_JAKUDW010000432.1:0-231 GCF_022662595.1 Bacillus cereus group sp. BfR-BA-01524
ACCCTGCACAAGCGGCGGCATATTATTATCCATTGGCATCATATTCGGATTTGGCATAGACGTATATTGTGGTCCAAACGGCGCTCCTTGCTGATATGGCATTTGATATGGATTTGGTTGTTGATAATACGGATTCGGCGGCATCATGGGCTGTTGATACGGCATTTGATATGGCATCATATTCGGTGGTTGATTGTTATCCATGATTGGCATCATATTCGGCATTTGATT
>NZ_JAKUDW010000433.1:0-231 GCF_022662595.1 Bacillus cereus group sp. BfR-BA-01524
GGCTGTGGTCAAAGCAATACGACAAATAAAGAACAAAAAGAGAATGCAACAAAAGAAAGCAAAACGGAAAAAACGGATTCAACGAAAGAAAGTAAACCTGCTGAAAAAAAATCCGAAGATAAAAAAACTGAAGATAAAAAGCCTGAAAATACAGCTACTGGGTCAAGCGACTACTCTAAGCTGATTTCCTATATGGAAAAAGAAACAGGTGGTAAAACAAAAGTTCTTTTT
>NZ_JAKUDW010000434.1:0-230 GCF_022662595.1 Bacillus cereus group sp. BfR-BA-01524
ATCTCCTCCGGTATTTTGATGTTGCTGTTCTTGTTGTTTCTTAGCTTCTTCTTCAGCTTTTTTCTTGGCCTCTTCATCAGCTTTCTTCTTAGCTTCTTCATCAGCTTTTTTATTAGCTTCTTCGTCTTGTTTTACTTTATCTTCATTAGCCTTTTTCTGGGCTTCCTCATCAGCTTTTTTCTTAGCTTCTTCATCGGCCTTTTTCTTAGCCTCTTCTTCAGCTTTTTTCG
>NZ_JAKUDW010000435.1:0-230 GCF_022662595.1 Bacillus cereus group sp. BfR-BA-01524
TTATCCATGATTGGCATTATATTCGGTGGTTGGTTGTTATCCATGATTGGCATTATATTTGGCATTTGAATATTTGGCGGTATGACTTGTGGAATAACTACATTTTCTTTCTTTACATTCGGTGACACTATATTTCCTACATTTTCTTTCTTCACTTGCGGCGATACTATATTTCCTACATTTTCTTTCTTCACTTGCGGCGATACTATATTTCCTACATTTTCTTTCTT
>NZ_JAKUDW010000436.1:0-229 GCF_022662595.1 Bacillus cereus group sp. BfR-BA-01524
CCTTCCTCCGGTTTGTCACCGGCAGTCACCTTAGAGTGCCCAACTTAATGATGGCAACTAAGATCAAGGGTTGCGCTCGTTGCGGGACTTAACCCAACATCTCACGCCACGAGCTGACGACAACCATGCACCACCTGTCACTCTGCTCCCGAAGGAGAAGCCCTATCTCTAGGGTTTTCAGAGGATGTCAAGCCCTGGTAAGGTTCTTCGCGGTGCTTCGAATTAACCC
>NZ_JAKUDW010000437.1:0-228 GCF_022662595.1 Bacillus cereus group sp. BfR-BA-01524
GTTGCTCCTGTTATTCCTGTCGCTCCCGTTGGACCCGTTGCTCCTGTTATTCCTGTCGCTCCCGTTGCCCCTGTTGCTCCTGTTACTCCTGTCGCTCCCGTTGGACCCGTTGCTCCCGTTGCTCCCGTCGCCCCTGTTGGACCCGTTGCACCTGTTGCTCCTGTTGCCCCCGTCGGACCGGTTGGACCAACCTTAGGAACTGTCCCATCGCAACTAAAACAGCATGAA
>NZ_JAKUDW010000438.1:0-228 GCF_022662595.1 Bacillus cereus group sp. BfR-BA-01524
CCCTTTTATAGTATATGTATCGAAGTTGTTCCTCCCTAATTTACAAGACATTCCCCAGTGTCTTTGAACAGCTTCCATCCCTAATTAAATTGACATAAATTGTCCCCTTCCTTGACCATCTTATAAATGATGGTCTTATTTTTTTGTCTTTCTATCTTTTATTTAAAACTCCCTCTCTCTTTCACCCTATGTTCACATGAGAGTCACACCTATCTTTTATAGTATATG
>NZ_JAKUDW010000439.1:0-228 GCF_022662595.1 Bacillus cereus group sp. BfR-BA-01524
TGATTAATTTCTTATTTTTCTTTGTTAGCCTTTGAACTACATGAGTTTCTTTCTACCGAACATACAGCTTAAACAAACGTTTGATTAATTCTCCATTTTTCTTTGTTAACCTTTGAGCTACATGAGTTTCTTTCTACCGAACATACAGCTTAAACAAACGTTTATTTTAAAAAAATAAGAAGCCTTTTTTACAGGCTCCTTCATCATCGACTTAAGTAATCCGAAATG
>NZ_JAKUDW010000440.1:0-227 GCF_022662595.1 Bacillus cereus group sp. BfR-BA-01524
TAGCTGGAAGTTGTTGATTATTAGAAGAACCTTGTCCTTGTTCTGGTAAATTAGGTTTTTCTACTCCCTCACCTGGTTTTTCTGTTCCTTCACCAGGCTTTCCTGTTCCTTCACCTGGTTTTCCTGTTCCTTTATCTGGTTTTCCTGTTCCTTCACCTGGTTTTCCTGTTCCTTCACCTGGTTTTCCTGTTCCTTTATCTGGTTTTCCTGTTCCTTCATCAGGCTTC
>NZ_JAKUDW010000441.1:0-227 GCF_022662595.1 Bacillus cereus group sp. BfR-BA-01524
AATAGCCTCCTCTTTTTATTATGTCACTTTTTGTCGGTAAATCGATATTTCGTACAAAATCGTTGATATATTCTGAGTTATGATAGATATATTTGAAAAATCGTTGATATATTGCAAGTTATGATAGATATATTGAAAAAATCGTTAATATAATTTCATTCATCGTGAACTACGCACGATTCACCGTGCATCATAGTCAATTTCTTTCAACTGACATCGTTTAGTAA
>NZ_JAKUDW010000442.1:0-226 GCF_022662595.1 Bacillus cereus group sp. BfR-BA-01524
CTTTGTCTTCGCTCTTGCAGCAGCTGCTGCTTTCGCTTTTGCCGCTGCAATTGCCTTTGCCTTTTCATCTCCCGAATCCCCATCACCTTGCGAGGCTTTCTGCTTCGCTAACGCTGCCGCTTTTGCTTTTGCTGCCGCTGCTGCCTTCGCCTTCGCCTTCGCTTTCGCTTTTTCTTCTTCCGTTACTTCTTCTGTTCCTTCTCTTTTCTGCTTCGCTAACGCTGCT
>NZ_JAKUDW010000443.1:0-225 GCF_022662595.1 Bacillus cereus group sp. BfR-BA-01524
TCCATTGTCCATCTTCTTTGAAATAGCTCATCTTCCCATCAATTTTATTCCAGCCGGTTTGCATAGCTCCACCTGCATTACCATCTAAATAATACCATTTTCCATTTACTTCAACCCATCCAACTTTTTTTGCACCCTGCGCAGCTGGATCCAAATAGAACCATTTCTCGCCTTCTTGGTACCAACCAGTCTTCATAGCTCCTTCTGCATCTAAGTAATACCATT
>NZ_JAKUDW010000444.1:0-225 GCF_022662595.1 Bacillus cereus group sp. BfR-BA-01524
TGATGATGGCAGAGAGGTCACACCCGTTCCCATACCGAACACGGAAGTTAAGCTCTCTAGCGCCGATGGTAGTTGGGACCTTGTCCCTGTGAGAGTAGGACGTCGCCAAGCTATTTATATCATCGCGGGGTGGAGCAGTACGGTAGCTCGTCGGGCTCATAACCCGAAGGTCGCAGGTTCAAATCCTGTCCCCGCAACCAAATGGTCCCGTGGTGTAGTGGTTAA
>NZ_JAKUDW010000445.1:0-225 GCF_022662595.1 Bacillus cereus group sp. BfR-BA-01524
GTATTGCGTTGCGCGATTTCTTTTCCTTCTTTATCTACGTATTTCGTTACTACACTGCCTTCTACCTCTGGTTTTGGTTCTTCTATTTTTTCATATACGTAGATTACCTCTGTCGTTCCCTCTACGTATTTACCTTCGGCATTTTTTGGCTTTTCTACCAACTTATAACCTGGGATTTCTTTATTTTCTGTTGTATAGCCTTTCCCTACTTGATCTGTTGTTATA
>NZ_JAKUDW010000446.1:0-225 GCF_022662595.1 Bacillus cereus group sp. BfR-BA-01524
ATCAGAAACAGAAATTTTTCCATGTACATCTGTTGTAAGCTCAGTACGAATGTCGTTACCATTCATATCGGTAATTTTAAATACCGCATCTTTAAGAGCAGTACCATCTACGTCATCCACTTTAGAAAGTTCCACGCCGCCTTTTGTTAAACTATTTTTCATAGTAACGGTAGCAATATCTTTTTGGCTTTTTTCAATTGTAAATATAATTGGTTTTTTGTCTAA
>NZ_JAKUDW010000447.1:0-224 GCF_022662595.1 Bacillus cereus group sp. BfR-BA-01524
TGTTGACCTTGATGATGGTGATGCCCTTGGTGCGTTTGATAAAGAACAGCCTGTGGATGTATATGCTGGTGTCCGTGGTGATGTACTTGTTGTTGATGACCATGTTGGCCTTGGTGATGATGGTGTCCATGATGACCGTGTTGGCCTTGGTGATGATGGTGTCCATGATGGCCGTGTTGACCTTGATGGTGGTGGTGTCCATGTTGGCCGTGTTGACCTTGATG
>NZ_JAKUDW010000448.1:0-224 GCF_022662595.1 Bacillus cereus group sp. BfR-BA-01524
CCGGTTTTTTTGAATTCGGTGTTCCAGGTTTCTCTGGATTCGGTGTTCCAGGTTTTTCTGGATCTGGTGTTCCAGGATTTTCTGGATCTGGTGTTCCAGGTTTTTCTGGATTGGGTGTTCCAGGTTTTTCTGGATCTGGTGTTCCAGGTTTTTCTGGATCTGGTGTTCCAGGTTTTTCTGGATCTGGTGTTTCTGGACCTGGTGGTGCTAAATGATTCAATTTG
>NZ_JAKUDW010000449.1:0-223 GCF_022662595.1 Bacillus cereus group sp. BfR-BA-01524
TCAATTCAAGAGGGGGAGTTTGTTGGTATTATGGGGCCTTCTGGTTCTGGTAAAACAACATTATTAAATGTAATTTCAACGTTAGACACAGCAACGGGCGGCGTTGTTCAACTTGCAGGAACGGATATTACGAAAATGAAGCAAGGTGAACTTTCTGATTTCCGTTCACAAAAGTTAGGGTTCATTTTCCAAGACTTTAATTTATTAGAGAACTTATCTATTT
>NZ_JAKUDW010000450.1:0-223 GCF_022662595.1 Bacillus cereus group sp. BfR-BA-01524
ATTATACTTAACTTCCTCTGTAACTAAACCTTTATCTAAATTTGATGGTAAATTTGTTTCAGGTTTTGGATCTGGCTTCACTTCTGGCTTTTCTTCTGGTTTTGTTTCAGGCTTTGGGTCTGGCTTCACTTCTGGTTTTGTTTCTTTTTCAACTGCATTAATAGAGTTATATAAGAACTGACTATACGCTTCACGTGTTACAAACATTTTTGGAGAATACATA
>NZ_JAKUDW010000451.1:0-223 GCF_022662595.1 Bacillus cereus group sp. BfR-BA-01524
TTGATATGGCATCATATTCGGTGGTTGATTGTTATCCATGATTGGCATCATATTCGGCATTTGATTGTTATCCATCATCGGCATCATATTCGGCATTTGATTGTTATCCATTATCGGCATTATATTCGGTGGTTGGTTGTTATCCATGATTGGCATCATATTCGGCATTTGATTATTATCCATGATTGGCATCATATTTGGCATTTGATTATTATCCATCATC
>NZ_JAKUDW010000452.1:0-223 GCF_022662595.1 Bacillus cereus group sp. BfR-BA-01524
AAATAGATAAGTTCTCTAATAAATTAAAGTCTTGGAAAATGAACCCTAACTTTTGTGAACGGAAATCAGAAAGTTCACCTTGCTTCATTTTCGTAATATCCGTTCCTGCAATTTGAACAACGCCGCCCGTTGCTGTGTCTAACGTTGAAATTACATTTAATAATGTTGTTTTACCAGAACCAGAAGGCCCCATAATACCAACAAACTCCCCCTCTTGAATTGA
>NZ_JAKUDW010000453.1:0-223 GCF_022662595.1 Bacillus cereus group sp. BfR-BA-01524
GGAAGGGGAGTGAAAGAGATCCTGAAACCGTGTGCCTACAAATAGTCAGAGCCCGTTAATGGGTGATGGCGTGCCTTTTGTAGAATGAACCGGCGAGTTACGATCCCGTGCGAGGTTAAGCTGAAGAGGCGGAGCCGCAGCGAAAGCGAGTCTGAATAGGGCGTTTAGTACGTGGTCGTAGACCCGAAACCAGGTGATCTACCCATGTCCAGGGTGAAGTTCA
>NZ_JAKUDW010000454.1:0-223 GCF_022662595.1 Bacillus cereus group sp. BfR-BA-01524
CTCACTTGATACACTTCCAGCAGTAGAAACAAAATAAGAACGCGTCCATAGGCTCGGCAAGTGTTGAAGATGTGAAAATTCTTCTCTCAAACGTTTTGATGTCACTCCTTTAATTTTTGCCATTGTATCAGCAGGACTAAGTGTTGGTGGTGTATTTAAGAACAAGTGAACGTGGTCTTTGTCGCATTCCATTGCAACAATAGAAATATCCAATTCTCCGCAT
>NZ_JAKUDW010000455.1:0-223 GCF_022662595.1 Bacillus cereus group sp. BfR-BA-01524
CTATTACCGCCAACCACAGTTGCGTAGCGAATATTCATCGCCCCAACGATATCACGATGTTTCTCAAACCCACATTGGCACTTGTATTTTCTGTCTTGCGCCTTGTTCTTTTCAGAACATTTCGGACATGTTTGACTTGTATAAGAAGGGTTCACATATTCGACCTTTATGCCAACTAATGTCGCTTTGTACTCGATGAATTGTGCTAAACGATGGAATGACC
>NZ_JAKUDW010000456.1:0-223 GCF_022662595.1 Bacillus cereus group sp. BfR-BA-01524
CATTTTTAACGCTTCTTTCCCCCTCGATTCCCCTACAATTAATCGCTTTGGTCCTTGACGTAAAGCATTTGTTAACAATCTATCAAAGTCGATTGCATTTTCTTCTACTTCTGATGCCCTACATTGCATCGGAACAAAATGATGTTCCGGAAAAATGCGATGCAAATATAATTCAGGGTTATCTTCTACTACAAGAGTACGTTCTTTTTTCTTTCCTTTCGGA
>NZ_JAKUDW010000457.1:0-223 GCF_022662595.1 Bacillus cereus group sp. BfR-BA-01524
AAATCGCTATATTACAGAGATGATTGAGTTATTGGATTATCAAGATGATATACAGTTCAATCAGCTTTCTCAATTTATCCCTTCGGGTGAGGAATATGATGAAATGAATGAGAGAGTAGGAAAGATTCATGGAGATCATATCATTACAGCCAAGATGTCAGCTGAAATGGAGAAGAAATTCCGTTCTTCTACTGTAAATCCAGCTCTTTATGCACCATTCCTT
>NZ_JAKUDW010000458.1:0-223 GCF_022662595.1 Bacillus cereus group sp. BfR-BA-01524
CTATCAAGCGTATTAGTATAATAGAAACTTTGTAACAAAAGAAAAAGAAGGGAGAATGAAAGATATGAAAGAGCAAGTATTACAAGTAACAAAAGGTGACTTCGTAGGATCAGCAAGTGGAGCGGTAGTATTAACAGCATTAATCGTATTTCTATCAAGTGTATTAGTATAATAGAAACTTTGTAACAAAAGAAAAAGAAGGGAGAATGAGGGATATGAACAG
>NZ_JAKUDW010000459.1:0-223 GCF_022662595.1 Bacillus cereus group sp. BfR-BA-01524
CTCACTTGATACACTTCCAGCAGTAGAAACAAAATAAGAACGCGTCCATAGGCTCGGCAAGTGTTGAAGATGTGAAAATTCTTCTCTCAAACGTTTTGATGTCACTCCTTTGATTTTTGCCATTGTATCAGCAGGACTAAGTGTTGGTGGTGTATTTAAGAACAAGTGAACGTGGTCTTTGTCGCATTCCATTGCAACAATAGAAATATCCAATTCTCCGCAT
>NZ_JAKUDW010000460.1:0-223 GCF_022662595.1 Bacillus cereus group sp. BfR-BA-01524
AACGTTAGATAAGTTCGGAACTTGTAAAACAGAAGAACCAAAACCAGAAGGCGAAAATGGTAAACCGACAGTCGAGCCAAAACCAGAAGGTGAAAATGGTAAACCGACAGTTGAGCCAAAACCAGAAGGTGAAAATGGTAAAAAAACAGAACAACCAAAGCAAGAGAACATTCAAGTTCCAAGTGCACAATTAAATGAAGCCATTTCTAAAACATCAGACAAG
>NZ_JAKUDW010000461.1:0-223 GCF_022662595.1 Bacillus cereus group sp. BfR-BA-01524
CTTTAATTGTAGGGCATCCAATCCTCCTGTTTCATAAGCTATTTTCCACTTCCGAAGTGTTTCATAAGACGGTATATTGAAAAGTGCCGCTGTTTCTCTGATAGATGTCCCATGTTCATTCATATAATAAAGTACATCTAGTTTATACTGGGCTGGGTAGAATGTATAGCACTTTTCAAAGGCCTTTTCACCTGAAGACTCATATCGTCTAATCCACTCACGA
>NZ_JAKUDW010000462.1:0-222 GCF_022662595.1 Bacillus cereus group sp. BfR-BA-01524
CTGGGGAGTACGGCCGCAAGGCTGAAACTCAAAGGAATTGACGGGGGCCCGCACAAGCGGTGGAGCATGTGGTTTAATTCGAAGCAACGCGAAGAACCTTACCAGGTCTTGCCATCCTCTGAAAACCCTAGAGATAGGGCTTCTCCTTCGGGAGCAGAGTGACAGGTGGTGCATGGTTGTCGTCAGCTCGTGTCGTGAGATGTTGGGTTAAGTCCCGCAACG
>NZ_JAKUDW010000463.1:0-222 GCF_022662595.1 Bacillus cereus group sp. BfR-BA-01524
TTGAGAGATGTCTAACTTCCCTGCTGCTTCTCTTACTTTAGTCCCATAAATTTCTTCCGCGATGTCTTCAATTTCTTTTCCATTTGTTGCAATACCTAATTTATCTGCTTCTTCTTCTGTATTCACCGCATGTATCTTTCCATTGTTTAATTGTTCTTTACTGCGCTGTGTGTAATCTGTCTTTCCTTTTGATGTTTCAGAAGGAGAGGCACCCCCTAATAT
>NZ_JAKUDW010000464.1:0-222 GCF_022662595.1 Bacillus cereus group sp. BfR-BA-01524
TTTTATTTTGTGTAAAATAATGAATGTAGAATCATATACTAATTATCGTGTAGGAGAACGTTTTTTGAAAAAAACTTTTTCGTTTAATCTTTATGCAGGTCTAGCCGCTTTCGCTTTTCATTGTCTAGCTCCACCTCCTAGCCCTTCATGTCTAAGAACCTTCCGCATGAGAAGACAAAAAGCGTCTTCTGTACGGAAGAACCTTAGCCAACAGGGCTAAAC
>NZ_JAKUDW010000465.1:0-222 GCF_022662595.1 Bacillus cereus group sp. BfR-BA-01524
CATCCTCTGAAAACCCTAGAGATAGGGCTTCTCCTTCGGGAGCAGAGTGACAGGTGGTGCATGGTTGTCGTCAGCTCGTGTCGTGAGATGTTGGGTTAAGTCCCGCAACGCGCGCAACCCTTGATCTTAGTTGCCATCATTAAGTTGGGCACTCTAAGGTGACTGCCGGTGACAAACCGGAGGAAGGTGGGGATGACGTCAAATCATCATGCCCCTTATGAC
>NZ_JAKUDW010000466.1:0-222 GCF_022662595.1 Bacillus cereus group sp. BfR-BA-01524
GGGAGATAAGCCTGTTATCCCCGGGGTAGCTTTTATCCGTTGAGCGATGGCCCTTCCATGCGGAACCACCGGATCACTAAGCCCGACTTTCGTCCCTGCTCGACTTGTAGGGCTCGCAGTCAAGCTCCCTTATGCCTTTGCACTCTACGAATGATTTCCAACCATTCTGAGGGAACCTTTGGGCGCCTCCGTTACACTTTAGGAGGCGACCGCCCCAGTCAA
>NZ_JAKUDW010000467.1:0-222 GCF_022662595.1 Bacillus cereus group sp. BfR-BA-01524
TACTTGAAATTGGCTTTTGTACTTGCTCTACCACTACTTGCTGCATTGGTTGCTCTTCCACTTGTGGTTCTACTACCACTTGCTGCATTGGTTGCTCTTCCACTTGTGATTTTACTACCACCTGTTGCATTGGTTGCTCTTCCACTTGTGATTCTACTACCACTTGCTGCATTGGTTGCTCTTCCACTTGTGGTTCTACTACCACTTGCTGCATTGGTTGCT
>NZ_JAKUDW010000468.1:0-221 GCF_022662595.1 Bacillus cereus group sp. BfR-BA-01524
GTTGATATTCCTGTACCACCTCTTTATCGTTTGAGCAATGGAGGGACGCAGAAGGATAGAAGAAGCGTGCGATTGGTTGTGCACGTCCAAGCAGTTAGGCTGATAAGTAGGAAAATCCGCTTATCGTAAAGGCTGAGCTGTGATGGGGAAGCTCCTTATGGAGCGAAGTCTTTGATTCCCCGCTGCCAAGAAAAGCTTCTAGCGAGATAAAAGGTGCCTGT
>NZ_JAKUDW010000469.1:0-221 GCF_022662595.1 Bacillus cereus group sp. BfR-BA-01524
CTGAAAGCATCTAAGCATGAAGCCCCCCTCAAGATGAGATTTCCCATAGCGTAAGCTAGTAAGATCCCTGAAAGATGATCAGGTTGATAGGTTCGAGGTGGAAGCATGGGGACATGTGGAGCTGACGAATACTAATAGATCGAGGACTTAACCATATAATATGAAGCAAATGTTATCTAGTTTTGAAGGAATATGCCTTCATAGTTTGGTGATGATGGCAG
>NZ_JAKUDW010000470.1:0-221 GCF_022662595.1 Bacillus cereus group sp. BfR-BA-01524
AAAGCTTACTTACAGCTCCCCGAAGCATATCGGCGTTAGTCCCGTCCTTCATCGACTCCTAGTGTCAAGGCATCCACCGTGCGCCCTTTCTAACTTAACCAAACTAAAATTTAAAAAATATGAGCTACACTGTTATCTAGTTTTCAAAGAACATACATTTATATATGAGAGATAGTTCTCTCAAAACTGAACAAAACGAAACACGGAAACTTATATTGATG
>NZ_JAKUDW010000471.1:0-221 GCF_022662595.1 Bacillus cereus group sp. BfR-BA-01524
TACGTAGATAAAGAAGGAAAAGAAATCGCGCAACGCAATACAACAACAGATCAAGTAGGGAAAGGCTATACAACAGAAAATAAAGAGATCCCAGGTTATAAGTTGGTAGGAAAGCCAAAAAATGCCGAAGGTAAATACGTAGAGGGAACAACAGAGGTAATCTACGTATATGAAAAGGTGGAAGAGCCAAAAACGAAGCTGAAGGAAGGCAGTGTAATAAC
>NZ_JAKUDW010000472.1:0-221 GCF_022662595.1 Bacillus cereus group sp. BfR-BA-01524
TTAATGGGTGAAGTACTTGCATACTTAAACAAACAACAAAAAGAATTAAAAGACGTTGCATTAACGCCTGCTGGTTTATCTAAAATGGTTCAATTAATTGAAAAAGGTACAGACCCAGAAGAAATCGTTAAAGCGAAAGGTCTTGTTCAAATTTCTGACGAGGGTACACTTCGTAAAGTTGTAACAGAAATTCTTGATAATAATGAGCAATCTATCGAAGA
>NZ_JAKUDW010000473.1:0-220 GCF_022662595.1 Bacillus cereus group sp. BfR-BA-01524
CGTTAGACCTGTTGGACCCGTTAGACCTGTTGGACCTGTTGGACCTGTTGGACCTGTTGGACCTGTTGGACCTGTTGGACCTGTTGGACCTGTTGGTAAAGTAAATGGTGGAACCGGGGGAAGTGTAGGGCCAATTATATTTGGATCTAATGCATTAGCTTGAAGTGCCTCATTTATTTTTTTTATTTCATTTTTATCAAACACATATCTACCTCCTATG
>NZ_JAKUDW010000474.1:0-219 GCF_022662595.1 Bacillus cereus group sp. BfR-BA-01524
CCCATCATTGCTACATTATTTGATGCTGTGTTTGGTAATTTTTCACCTTGTACAACTGGCTTTGCTTCTTCTTTTTTAGCTACTTCATTCTTTTGCTCAACTTTTATCGCTTCCTCTTTTTTAGCCATATCATTTTTTTCTTGTACTTGTGCCGCTTGTTTTTTCTCTATTTCATTTTTTTGCTGTTCCTTAATTGCTTCTTCTTTTTTAGCTTTATCT
>NZ_JAKUDW010000475.1:0-219 GCF_022662595.1 Bacillus cereus group sp. BfR-BA-01524
TATTTACGCCTTCGATTAGCTGGATTGAGCCATTTGACATTTTATTTAGACCACCATTAAGAGTGCCTAAGCCAGTTGTTACTTGGCTTGAACCGTCTGCTAATTGCGTTACTCCATCAATTAATTGATCTGACCCCTTATTTAATTTATTTGCACCTACTTTGGCATTATTTAATCCTTCACCAAATCCGTGAAACTTACTTACAAATTGGTTTTGCG
>NZ_JAKUDW010000476.1:0-219 GCF_022662595.1 Bacillus cereus group sp. BfR-BA-01524
TATGCCGTAGATACTTCGGAATATACTTCCGAAGTATTGTATATATTAACTATAATACATCTCCAAAGTTTTATCAAGAACCTTTTAATATCAACACTTTAAATACTTCCGTAATAATCCCCGTAATAATCACAGGTTAATTTCACGTAATAATTACGATAATAAATCCCTTTGTTTGTACCTAATAACTCTTATGTGAAATTAAAAATATGTAAAAAC
>NZ_JAKUDW010000477.1:0-219 GCF_022662595.1 Bacillus cereus group sp. BfR-BA-01524
TCAGTTGCTCTACCAATTGAGCTAAGTCGGCTAAATGGTGGAGGATGACGGGATCGAACCGCCGACCCCCTGCTTGTAAGGCAGGTGCTCTCCCAGCTGAGCTAATCCTCCGTTTGCCTGGCAACGTCCTACTCTCACAGGGACAAGGTCCCAACTACCATCGGCGCTAGAGAGCTTAACTTCCGTGTTCGGTATGGGAACGGGTGTGACCTCTCTGCC
>NZ_JAKUDW010000478.1:0-219 GCF_022662595.1 Bacillus cereus group sp. BfR-BA-01524
AATCTTACCGCAGCCAAAACCGAAGAAAAAACGTAAAGTTGAAGAAGACGGTTTTGACGACTACATTGAAGAAGATGAAGATGACTTTGACGATGCAGACGGAAATGCAGAAGAAGAAGAGGAAGAACTGTAGTTCTTGACTTTTCATTATCGTCCATGTAGAATCATTTTTGGGCTCTTTAAAAAAGGACGATAATACTTTTAAAGTGTAAATATAAA
>NZ_JAKUDW010000479.1:0-219 GCF_022662595.1 Bacillus cereus group sp. BfR-BA-01524
ATCTTAACTACTATTATATTTAATTTATTGTAACAGATATTTACAAATTTTTGTTTCTTTCTTTCCTTACATTTATTTCCTTAACCCCTCAACTTGCAACAGTTTGCTCTTTCTCTTACCTATTTCTTTCAACTTACACACTTTTTGCGCTTTGCTTTCCTTATTTTTCTCAACTTGCAACATGCTGCTCTTTCTTTTACCTATTTCTACTTACTTGCA
>NZ_JAKUDW010000480.1:0-219 GCF_022662595.1 Bacillus cereus group sp. BfR-BA-01524
TCAGTTGCTCTACCAATTGAGCTAAGTCGGCTAAATGGTGGAGGATGACGGGATCGAACCGCCGACCCCCTGCTTGTAAGGCAGGTGCTCTCCCAGCTGAGCTAATCCTCCATTTGCCTGGCAACGTCCTACTCTCACAGGGACAAGGTCCCAACTACCATCGGCGCTAGAGAGCTTAACTTCCGTGTTCGGTATGGGAACGGGTGTGACCTCTCTGCC
>NZ_JAKUDW010000481.1:0-218 GCF_022662595.1 Bacillus cereus group sp. BfR-BA-01524
ACGGTTTTATGAGATTAGCTCCACCTCGCGGTCTTGCAGCTCTTTGTACCGTCCATTGTAGCACGTGTGTAGCCCAGGTCATAAGGGGCATGATGATTTGACGTCATCCCCCCCTTCCTCCGGTTTGTCACCGGCAGTCACCTTAGAGTGCCCAACTTAATGATGGCAACTAAGATCAAGGGTTGCGCTCGTTGCGGGACTTAACCCAACATCTCACG
>NZ_JAKUDW010000482.1:0-218 GCF_022662595.1 Bacillus cereus group sp. BfR-BA-01524
ATATCCTCATTTAAGAGTCAATATTGAATTGAACTCTCAAAACTAAACGAAAACGAAACACGGAAACTTATATTGATGAACAGCGTTCATCAATTCTCCATAGAAAGGAGGGGATCCAGCCGCACCTTCCGATACGGCTACCTTGTTACGACTTCACCCCAATCATCTGTCCCACCTTAGGCGGCTGGCTCCATAAAGGTTACCCCACCGACTTCGGG
>NZ_JAKUDW010000483.1:0-218 GCF_022662595.1 Bacillus cereus group sp. BfR-BA-01524
CCGTAGGTCCAGTAGTCCCAGTAGTCCCAGTCGGTCCCGTAGGTCCAGTCGGCCCCGTAGGTCCAGTCGGTCCCGTAGGTCCAGTCGGCCCCGTAGGTCCAGTAGTCCCAGTCGGTCCCGTAGGTCCAGTCGGTCCAGTCGGAAGAGTAAACGGTGGTATCGGTGGTAATGTTGGTCCTACAAGATTAGGGTCAAATGCACTAGCTGATAAAGATTCA
>NZ_JAKUDW010000484.1:0-218 GCF_022662595.1 Bacillus cereus group sp. BfR-BA-01524
TTTTTCACCATAATGATGGAATCCACTCTTTCACTTTATCAAACCACTCTTGCTGTTCTTTTTTCCTTTGGTGTTCCTCTTCTTGCCTTCTCTTTTCTTCTTCTTTTCTTCTCTTTTCTTCTTCAATTGTTTGCAATTGTTTTTTATAGTCCGCCTCAGATATTAACGACAATTGGAACGCTTTTTGGGCTGGGTTTGCATTTGCTTTTTTCATGATG
>NZ_JAKUDW010000485.1:0-218 GCF_022662595.1 Bacillus cereus group sp. BfR-BA-01524
AAGTTGGATGGGTTCAAGTATATGGAAAATGGTATTATCTAGATCCAACAACAGATGGCTCTATGAAAACAGGTTGGGTTCAAGTACACGGGCGATGGTTCTACTTAGATGCAGAAGGAGCTATGAAAACTGGTTGGGTATTAAGTAATGATAAATGGTATTACTTAGATGCAGAAGGAGCTATGAAGACTGGTTGGTACCAAGAAGGCGAGAAATGG
>NZ_JAKUDW010000486.1:0-218 GCF_022662595.1 Bacillus cereus group sp. BfR-BA-01524
GTCAGCCGGAACAATCTACGAAAATAGAAACGGTTGTTAATAAGCCGGAACAATCTATTAATAAAGTAGATGAAGCGAGTAAGCCCGAAGAAAAGGGTGAAACGAAAAAAGTAGATGAAGCGAGTAAGCCCGAAGAAAAGGGTGAAACGAAGAAAGCAGATGAAGTGCAAGTTGCGCAAAAAGAGTTTGAACGACGTTTCCCAGAAACGAAAAATGAG
>NZ_JAKUDW010000487.1:0-217 GCF_022662595.1 Bacillus cereus group sp. BfR-BA-01524
GTAGAAGTTAATTTATGTATTTAGCAAATTAACAAAGGAGGAATACAAGTGAACAAATTTATACGTGAACTAAAAACAGAAGAGCTAACAAAGCATGTTGGAGGAATTGATTCTAAAAATGAAACAGTAATCCATGATGGTGGAGGAGCGGGACCGAATTGTAAAAGTTTGCTGAATCAATGTATATTAAAAAATTTAAAATCGTGTGGCTTGTTTG
>NZ_JAKUDW010000488.1:0-217 GCF_022662595.1 Bacillus cereus group sp. BfR-BA-01524
AATATGCGGGTGTGGCGGAATTGGCAGACGCACTAGACTTAGGATCTAGCGCCTTTGGCGTGGGGGTTCGACTCCCTTCACCCGCACTTTTAATAAAATATCTCAAACATGTCTTGCGGAAGTAGTTCAGTGGTAGAATACAACCTTGCCAAGGTTGGGGTCGCGGGTTCGAATCCCGTCTTCCGCTCCAATTTTCAATATGACATGCCGGGGTGGC
>NZ_JAKUDW010000489.1:0-217 GCF_022662595.1 Bacillus cereus group sp. BfR-BA-01524
ATAAAGCAACTAAATGCAGGTTCTTTTTTCAACGAAAAATATCCGAACTTAGCAAAGAAAGAATTTGAAAATGCTAAAGTCCCAACATTAAAAGAAATTATTGAAACGTTTAGTGAAGAAAGTCTGCAAAAGATTCATAGCTTAAATAGTAATATATCTTTAGTACAATTATTACCTTATAAAAAAGCAGTTCAATTAACAGAATTAGAGATAGAAA
>NZ_JAKUDW010000490.1:0-217 GCF_022662595.1 Bacillus cereus group sp. BfR-BA-01524
TTACTTAAATAAATCAGTAACAGAAATTAAAGCTGATGCAGGTGCTGCAAAGGCTACGAATGCTTCTGGTAAAAAAGCTGACGACAAATCTCAAAAAGAAGAGAAGTCAACAAGCGGTTCAACTAGTGACAAAAAAGAAGAACCGAAGAAAGAAGAAAAATCAACAAACGGTTCTACGGAATCATCTAACGATTCTTCTTCACAAGAATAATAAAGT
>NZ_JAKUDW010000491.1:0-217 GCF_022662595.1 Bacillus cereus group sp. BfR-BA-01524
CGGAAGGACTGGTGGAGCGCTTAGAAGTGAGAATGCCGGTATGAGTAGCGAAAGACGGGTGAGAATCCCGTCCACCGAATGCCTAAGGTTTCCTGAGGAAGGCTCGTCCGCGCAGGGTTAGTCAGGACCTAAGCCGAGGCCGACAGGCGTAGGCGATGGACAACAGGTTGATATTCCTGTACCACCTCTTTATCGTTTGAGCAATGGAGGGACGCAG
>NZ_JAKUDW010000492.1:0-216 GCF_022662595.1 Bacillus cereus group sp. BfR-BA-01524
CGTAGACCCGAAACCAGGTGATCTACCCATGTCCAGGGTGAAGTTCAGGTAACACTGAATGGAGGCCCGAACCCACGCACGTTGAAAAGTGCGGGGATGAGGTGGGGGTAGCGGAGAAATTCCAATCGAACCTGGAGATAGCTGGTTCTCCCCGAAATAGCTTTAGGGCTAGCCTTAAGTGTAAGAGTCTTGGAGGTAGAGCACTGATTGAACTAG
>NZ_JAKUDW010000493.1:0-216 GCF_022662595.1 Bacillus cereus group sp. BfR-BA-01524
TCATCATGGTAATATACATGCAGAATATAAAGACGGCTGGATGTCCTTTATTGTTGAACATCCAATCAAATAGACTGGCTTATGGAATTACAGATTCCATAAGCTTTTTTTTATAAAACTTAAGAATTCTTAAGAATTTTACAGGGTGTTTCCTAATTTTCATAGTTTATCATGGATGTATTCAAAGTGATGAGGTGAGTGAAGAAGATAAAAGGA
>NZ_JAKUDW010000494.1:0-214 GCF_022662595.1 Bacillus cereus group sp. BfR-BA-01524
TACTTGAACCCAACCTGTTTTCATAGAGCCATCTGTTGTTGGATCTAGATAATACCATTTTCCATATACTTGAACCCATCCAACTTTTTTTGCACCCTTTGGACCCTCTGCAGATGGATCTAAATAGAACCATTTCGCGCCTTCTTGGTACCAACCAGTTTTCAAGGCGCCGCCTGCATTACCGTCTAAGTAATACCATTTATCATTACTTAAT
>NZ_JAKUDW010000496.1:0-214 GCF_022662595.1 Bacillus cereus group sp. BfR-BA-01524
CTCTGCGCCGAAAATGTACCGGGGCTAAATACACCACCGAAGCTGCGAATTGATACCAATGGTATCAGTGGTAGGGGAGCGTTCTAAGTGCAGTGAAGTCAGCCCGGAAGGACTGGTGGAGCGCTTAGAAGTGAGAATGCCGGTATGAGTAGCGAAAGACGGGGGAGAATCCCGTCCACCGAATGCCTAAGGTTTCCTGAGGAAGGCTCGTCCG
>NZ_JAKUDW010000497.1:0-214 GCF_022662595.1 Bacillus cereus group sp. BfR-BA-01524
CACCAATTGCTCTCTGATATTCTTCACCTTGGTATAATGTGAAGGCATATCCAAATAATGAGTGAATATCTTTTTGTTCCTCTAGGCCTGCTTCATAATAAGAAATTGCCTTTTGTTCTTCACCTTTACTACTATATAATTCTGCTAACCCAAACGTAATAACAGGTTCATCAGGCATCATTTCTTTCGCCTTTAATAGTTTTTGCTCTGCTAC
>NZ_JAKUDW010000498.1:0-213 GCF_022662595.1 Bacillus cereus group sp. BfR-BA-01524
GAACCAGAAGTGAAACCGGAAGATCCGAAAGACCCGAAGGAACCAGAAGTGAAACCAGAGGATCCGAAAGACCCGAAGGAACCAGAAGTGAAACCAGAGGATCCGAAAGACCCGAAGGAACCAGAAGTGAAACCGGAAGACCCGGAAGTAAAACTTGAAAAGTTAATTAAAGAACCGCAAGTAAAAGTAGAAAAAGAATTACCGAAAACAGGG
>NZ_JAKUDW010000499.1:0-213 GCF_022662595.1 Bacillus cereus group sp. BfR-BA-01524
TTTCTCTATTAAATCTTGTAGAGAATGAATACGGTCTTTTTCTGGTTTTGTAAAGTCATAAATACTATTACCTCCAGAGCTTTGTTGCTTACGTTGAGAAGGGTCATCTTGTTTAGCGCTTTGTTGCTTATCCTGAGAGGAATCCTCTTGCTTAGCGCTTTGTTGCTTATCTTGAGAGGAATCCTCTTGTTTAGAGCTTTGTTGTTTATTCTG
>NZ_JAKUDW010000500.1:0-213 GCF_022662595.1 Bacillus cereus group sp. BfR-BA-01524
CTTTCCGTCCTGTCGCGGGTAACCTGCATCTTCACAGGTACTATAATTTCACCGAGTCTCTGGTTGAGACAGTGCCCAAATCGTTACACCTTTCGTGCGGGGCGGAACTTACCCGACAAGGAATTTCGCTACCTTAGGACCGTTATAGTTACGGCCGCCGTTTACTGGGGCTTCAGTTCAGAGCTTCGCTTACGCTAACCCCTCTCCTTAACC
>NZ_JAKUDW010000501.1:0-213 GCF_022662595.1 Bacillus cereus group sp. BfR-BA-01524
TATCCCACCAGCGCCTCCACCGAAGCTAGCGCTCCGGTTTCAATGGCTCCCGCCTATCCTGTACAAACTGTACCAAAATTCAATATCAGGCTACAGTAAAGCTCCACGGGGGCTTTCCGTCCTGTCGCGGGTAACCTGCATCTTCACAGGTACTATAATTTCACCGAGTCTCTGGTTGAGACAGTGCCCAAATCGTTACACCTTTCGTGCGGG
>NZ_JAKUDW010000502.1:0-213 GCF_022662595.1 Bacillus cereus group sp. BfR-BA-01524
TCAGTTCGGATTGTAGGCTGCAACTCGCCTACATGAAGCTGGAATCGCTAGTAATCGCGGATCAGCATGCCGCGGTGAATACGTTCCCGGGCCTTGTACACCCCGCCCGTCACACCACGAGAGTTTGTAACACCCGAAGTCGGTGGGGTAACCTTTTTGGAGCCAGCCGCCTAAGGTGGGACAGATGATTGGGGTGAAGTCGTAACAAGGTAG
>NZ_JAKUDW010000503.1:0-212 GCF_022662595.1 Bacillus cereus group sp. BfR-BA-01524
ATTATTATAGAGATGAGAAACCTCATATGACATTTTATTCCGCATTAACGGGCAGTAAGCCCCCGATTGGTGAGGGCTAATAATCAGTGGGGGATGAACAACCCCCCCCCCGCTGATTAAAGTTTCATTTTACTAGGGAGGGATAGTATTTGCATGCACTTGTAATTGGTGGAACAGGAATGCTAAAGAAAGTTTCTATGTGGCTTTGTGAG
>NZ_JAKUDW010000504.1:0-211 GCF_022662595.1 Bacillus cereus group sp. BfR-BA-01524
ACAAATGATGTTAATGGGAGGAGGACAACAAGGATACGGTGGAATTCCGAGCTGGATGGGCGGAACACCTGGAGGGTTTTCTACATCAGTAGCGGGTGTACAAACTGGAATCCCGACATTTGTTGGCGGAGCAGCGGGAGGAGTACCAGTAGGAGTACCAACTACATTTCCTTCTTTTGTTGGAGGAGTGCAGACAGGATTTCCGGTACCA
>NZ_JAKUDW010000505.1:0-211 GCF_022662595.1 Bacillus cereus group sp. BfR-BA-01524
ATAAGTGATTTAGAAAAGACGAGTGTAATAAGAAGATTGGCGCTCTTTTACGTCGTCCATAATGTTTTGAATGTGTTGCTCACGTAAAATCTCTTTCTGTGAAAGTTTACGCTTTTGAATAGTGATAGTTAAAAAGAATGCTTTAAATTTCATGAATATATGACCCCTTTAAAATATATTTTTAATACATTTGAGTGTAGTATGAACTTTT
>NZ_JAKUDW010000506.1:0-211 GCF_022662595.1 Bacillus cereus group sp. BfR-BA-01524
AGACATGTTTGCTAACTTAGATGAACAGGCGAAAGAGAAAGCGAAGTCAATTTTAGAGCAAAAGAAATCTGGAAAATTAACGCATGAACAAGCAAAAGAGGAATTAACAAAATTAGGTGTGAAACTTCCAGAGAAAGAGAAGCGTGAAGACATCTTTGCGGGATTAGATGAAGCAACAAAAACAAAAGCAAAAGCGATTTTAGAGAATGAA
>NZ_JAKUDW010000507.1:0-210 GCF_022662595.1 Bacillus cereus group sp. BfR-BA-01524
CTCCTATTAAAAAATGGTACTTATTATTATACACCATATACTGGAGGCTCATTTTTTATCAAATTAACAGGTACGTGAAATTATATTAACGATTTTCTTAATATATCTATCATAACTCAAAATATATCAACGTTTTTTCAAATATATCGATTTGCCGACAATTCACGACAAAAAAACAGGAGCTCTCTAGCCCCTGTCTTCTAACACTTT
>NZ_JAKUDW010000508.1:0-210 GCF_022662595.1 Bacillus cereus group sp. BfR-BA-01524
GGCTTAGAAGCAGCCACCATTTAAAGAGTGCGTAATAGCTCACTAGTCGAGTGACTCTGCGCCGAAAATGTACCGGGGCTAAATACACCACCGAAGCTGCGAATTGATACCGATGGTATCAGTGGTAGGGGAGCGTTCTAAGTGCAGTGAAGTCAGACCGGAAGGACTGGTGGAGCGCTTAGAAGTGAGAATGCCGGTATGAGTAGCGAA
>NZ_JAKUDW010000509.1:0-209 GCF_022662595.1 Bacillus cereus group sp. BfR-BA-01524
CTATATACTCGAAAAGAGGAGATGTCTGCTATGACCTCTTCTCTTTTCGATTTGTTGAACAATCCTGTGGTAAATGAAATTATATCAACGATTTTTCGAATATATCTATCAAAACTCACAATATATCAACGATTCGACAAGAAATATCGATTTACAGACAAAAATCGATATCCCTTCCTAAACCGTCATCTTCCAACTAGATAACGCTA
>NZ_JAKUDW010000510.1:0-209 GCF_022662595.1 Bacillus cereus group sp. BfR-BA-01524
AGTTCTTTGAAAACTGAACGAAACAAACAACGTGAAACGTCAATTTTTATTTTTAGATGCTAGACAAACTAACTTTATTGGAGAGTTTGATCCTGGCGCAGGATGAACGCTGGCGGCGTGCCTAATACATGCAAGTCGAGCGAATGGATTGAGAGCTTGCTCTCAAGAAGTTAGCGGCGGACGGGTGAGTAACACGTGGGTAACCTGCC
>NZ_JAKUDW010000511.1:0-208 GCF_022662595.1 Bacillus cereus group sp. BfR-BA-01524
TTCATTTCCTCCACCGTCCCTTCTACAAACAGTGTGGACAGACTTTCATATTTCTAAACTATTAAATTCAAAATCTATATGAATTTTCCTACAAAAAAAAAAAAAAAAAAAAAAAATAGAGTAAGGTGTGAACCTTACTCCATCTCTGCAAATACCATACGGTCTTTTCCGTTAATATCAAAAACAACCTCAACATGGGCATGTGGAA
>NZ_JAKUDW010000512.1:0-208 GCF_022662595.1 Bacillus cereus group sp. BfR-BA-01524
AGGTCCAGAAACACCAGATCCAGAAAAACCTGGAACACCAGATCCAGAAAAACCTGGAACACCAGATCCAGAAAAACCTGGAACACCGAATCCAGAAAAACCTGGAACACCGAATTCAAAAAAACCGGAAAAAGAATTACCGAAGACAGGGCAGAAAATGCCTGTGGAACCATATATGGGAGCACTTCTTGTAATGATGAGTTTTGGA
>NZ_JAKUDW010000513.1:0-208 GCF_022662595.1 Bacillus cereus group sp. BfR-BA-01524
TACACAAGAGTACATGCGACAAAACCAAGACAAAATGAATACATCTATGAACCGTTTATCTAGCGGTAAATCAATCAACAGTGCAGCTGACGATGCAGCTGGTTTAGCTATTGCTACTCGTATGCGTGCAAAAGAAGGCGGATTAAATGTTGGGGCTCGTAACACACAAGACGCTATGTCTGCTTTACGTACTGGTGACGCTGCATTA
>NZ_JAKUDW010000514.1:0-208 GCF_022662595.1 Bacillus cereus group sp. BfR-BA-01524
CTCCACCTCCTAGCCCTTCATGTCTAAGAACCTTCCGCATGAGAAGACAAAAAGCGTCTTCTGTACGGAAGAACCTTAGCCAACAGGGCTAAACAGTCGCTTCCGCTTTTCATTGTCTAGCTCCACCTCCTAGCCCTTCATGTCTAAGAACCTTCCGCATGAGAAGACAAAAAGCGTCTTCTGTACGGAAGAACCTTAGCCAACAGGG
>NZ_JAKUDW010000515.1:0-207 GCF_022662595.1 Bacillus cereus group sp. BfR-BA-01524
GGAGCTGACGAATACTAATAGATCGAGGACTTAACCATATAATATGAAGCAATGTTATCTAGTTTTGAAAGAATATAAAAAACTTGTTGACTTTAAAAGTTAAATGAGTTACAATAATTCTTGTCTTAAATGAATACAGTCTGGTAATGATGGCAGAGAGGTCACACCCGTTCCCATACCGAACACGGAAGTTAAGCTCTCTAGCGC
>NZ_JAKUDW010000516.1:0-207 GCF_022662595.1 Bacillus cereus group sp. BfR-BA-01524
TCCTTTTGCGCTTTGTTTGCCTTATTTTTCTCAACTTGCAACATGCTGCTCTTTCTTTTACCTATTTCTACTTACTTGCATTTCTTTTGCGCCTTTCTTTCCTTAACTCTTTAACTTGCAACAGTTTGCTCTTTCTCTTACCTATTTCCCCTTACTTACATTCCTTTTGCGCTTTGTTTGCCTTATTTTTCTCAACTTGCAACATGC
>NZ_JAKUDW010000517.1:0-207 GCF_022662595.1 Bacillus cereus group sp. BfR-BA-01524
TTGCTTGGCGACGTCCTACTCTCACAGGGACAAGGTCCCAACTACCATCGGCGCTAGAGAGCTTAACTTCCGTGTTCGGTATGGGAACGGGTGTGCCCTCTCTGCCATCATCACCAAACTATGAAGGCATATTCCTTCAAAACTAGATAACATTGCTACATATTATATGGTTAAGTCCTCGATCTATTAGTATTCGTCAGCTCCACA
>NZ_JAKUDW010000518.1:0-205 GCF_022662595.1 Bacillus cereus group sp. BfR-BA-01524
GCCCAGATCGCCAGCTAAGGTCCCAAAGTGTGTATTAAGTGGAAAAGGATGTGGAGTTGCTTAGACAACTAGGATGTTGGCTTAGAAGCAGCCCCCATTTAAAGAGTGCGTAATAGCTCACTAGTCGAGTGACTCTGCGCCGAAAATGTACCGGGGCTAAATACACCACCGCAGCTGCGAATTGATACCAATGGTATCAGTGGTA
>NZ_JAKUDW010000519.1:0-205 GCF_022662595.1 Bacillus cereus group sp. BfR-BA-01524
CACCTCTTTATCGTTTGAGCAATGGAGGGACGCAGAAGGATAGAAGAAGCGTGCGATTGGTTGTGCACGTCCAAGCAGTTAGGCTGATAAGTAGGCAAATCCGCTTATCGTAAAGGCTGAGCTGTGATGGGGAAGCTCCTTATGGAGCGAAGTCTTTGATTCCCCGCTGCCAAGAAAAGCTTCTAGCGAGATAAAAGGTGCCTGT
>NZ_JAKUDW010000520.1:0-205 GCF_022662595.1 Bacillus cereus group sp. BfR-BA-01524
ATTTCTACATTTCCCGTATCTACCATTTCATTTTCTATTTTTAATGATAGAACTTCTGTCATTCCTTTTTTGATTTCGAATGATACTGGCTCTGTTAATTTTTTGTAGCCTGGTAAGCTTTCTTTCTCTACTAATTTGTACTTTCCTACAGATAAGTCTGAGATTTTTGCTTTACCATTTTTATCTGTTTTTACTTCCGTTACTA
>NZ_JAKUDW010000521.1:0-205 GCF_022662595.1 Bacillus cereus group sp. BfR-BA-01524
CATGTAGTTCAAAGGTTAAGAAAGAAAAATAAGAAATTAATCAAACGTTTGTTTAAGCTGTATGCTCGGTAGGAAGAAACCGATGCAGCTCAAGGGTTAACAAAGAAAAATGGAGAATTAATCAAACGTTTGTTTAAGCTGTATGTTCGGTAGAAAGAAACTCATGTAGTTCAAAGGCTAACAAAGAAAAATAAGAAATTAATCA
>NZ_JAKUDW010000522.1:0-204 GCF_022662595.1 Bacillus cereus group sp. BfR-BA-01524
GCAACATGCTGCTCTTTCTTTTACCTATTTCTACTTACTTGCATTTCTTTTGCGCCTTTCTTTCCTTAACTCTTCAACTTGCAACAGTTTGCCCTTTCTCTTACCTATTTCCCCTTACTTACATTCCTTTTGCGCTTTGTTTGCCTTATTTTTCTCAACTTGCAACATGCTGCTCTTTCTTTTACCTATTTCTACTTACTTGCA
>NZ_JAKUDW010000523.1:0-204 GCF_022662595.1 Bacillus cereus group sp. BfR-BA-01524
CACCACGGGACCATTTGGTTGCGGGGACAGGATTTGAACCTGCGACCTTCGGGTTATGAGCCCGACGAGCTACCGTGCTGCTCCACCCCGCGACAATATGAAATTTAAAAATGGAGGAGGTAGAGGGATTCGAACCCCCGCGCGACTCTCGCCGCCTGTCGGTTTTCAAGACCGATCCCTTCAGCCGAACTTGGGTATACCTCC
>NZ_JAKUDW010000524.1:0-204 GCF_022662595.1 Bacillus cereus group sp. BfR-BA-01524
ATTCAATTTGCATTTGATAAAGGTAGCATTAAGCCGTTAGATAACCAAGGTGGAAACAACAACCAAGGTGGAAACGACAACCAAGGCGGAAATAACAACCAAGGTGGAAACGACAACCAAGGCGGAAATAACAACCAAGGTGGAAACAACAACCAAGATAATAACACAACAATTGATCCAAAAGCTCTTAAAGATGGTGAATAC
>NZ_JAKUDW010000525.1:0-203 GCF_022662595.1 Bacillus cereus group sp. BfR-BA-01524
GAGTCAGAAGAAGTAGAAGTAATTACAGAAACAGAAGAGCTAGAAGAAGTGGAAGTGATTGCAGAAGCAGAAGAGCTAGAAGAAGTGGAAGTAATTGCAGAAGCGGAAGAGTCAGAAGAAGTAGAAGTAATTGCGGAAACGGAAGAGCTAGAAGAAGTGGAAGTAATTGCGGAAACAGAAGAGCTAGAAGAAGTAGAAGTAAT
>NZ_JAKUDW010000526.1:0-203 GCF_022662595.1 Bacillus cereus group sp. BfR-BA-01524
TTCATTTCCTCCACCGTCCCTTCTACAAACAGTGTGGACAGACTTTCATATTTCTAAACTATTAAATTCAAAATCTATATGAATTTTCCTACAAAAAAAAAAAAAAAAAAATAGAGTAAGGTGTGAACCTTACTCCATCTCTGCAAATACCATACGGTCTTTTCCGTTAATATCAAAAACAACCTCAACATGGGCATGTGGAA
>NZ_JAKUDW010000527.1:0-203 GCF_022662595.1 Bacillus cereus group sp. BfR-BA-01524
CGCTAGTAATCGCGGATCAGCATGCCGCGGTGAATACGTTCCCGGGCCTTGTACACACCGCCCGTCACACCACGAGAGTTTGTAACACCCGAAGTCGGGGGGGTAACCTTTTTGGAGCCAGCCGCCTAAGGTGGGACAGATGATTGGGGTGAAGTCGTAACAAGGTAGCCGTATCGGAAGGTGCGGCTGGATCACCTCCTTTC
>NZ_JAKUDW010000528.1:0-203 GCF_022662595.1 Bacillus cereus group sp. BfR-BA-01524
GGCGTAGGCGATGGACAACAGGTTGATATTCCTGTACCACCTCTTTATCGTTTGAGCAATGGAGGGACGCAGAAGGATAGAAGAAGCGTGCCATTGGTTGTGCACGTCCAAGCAGTTAGGCTGATAAGTAGGCAAATCCGCTTATCGTGAAGGCTGAGCTGTGATGGGGAAGCTCCTTATGGAGCGAAGTCTTTGATTCCCCG
>NZ_JAKUDW010000529.1:0-202 GCF_022662595.1 Bacillus cereus group sp. BfR-BA-01524
AATACTATTACCTCCAGAGCTTTGTTGCTTACGTTGAGAAGGGTCATCTTGCTTACTGTTTTGTTGTTTACCTTGAGACGAGTCATCTTGTTTAGCGCTTTGTTGCTTATCTTGAGAGGAATCCTCTTGTTTAGAGCTTTGTTGTTTATTCTGAGAGGGATCCTCTTGTTTAGAGCTTTGTTGTTTATTCTGAGAAGAATCC
>NZ_JAKUDW010000530.1:0-202 GCF_022662595.1 Bacillus cereus group sp. BfR-BA-01524
CTGATTCTTCTGTTTCCGCAATTACTTCCACTTCTTCTAGCTCTTCTGTTTCTGTAATTACTTCTACTTCTTCTGACTCTTCCGTTTCCGCAATTACTTCTACTTCTTCTGGCGCTTCTGCTTCCGCAATTACTTCTACTTCTTCAGTTTCTTCTGGTATTTCCACAATGATTGTTTCTTCAAGTTTTTCTTCTGCTTTGAC
>NZ_JAKUDW010000531.1:0-201 GCF_022662595.1 Bacillus cereus group sp. BfR-BA-01524
GGTTTGCATAGCTCCACCTGCATTACCATCTAAATAATACCATTTTCCATTTACTTGAACCCAACCTGTTTTCATAGAGCCATCTGTTGTTGGATCTAGATAATACCATTTCCCATTCACTTCAGCCCATCCAACTTTTTTTGCACCCTGCGCAGCTGGATCCAAATAGAACCATTTCTCGCCTTCTTGGTACCAACCAGT
>NZ_JAKUDW010000532.1:0-200 GCF_022662595.1 Bacillus cereus group sp. BfR-BA-01524
CTACCATAACGGGCAGCCTCTTTCTTTTTGCGTAGATTGTCAGGCTTTGTCGGTAAGTCGATATAACTGAAAAATCGCCGATATAAATTGAGTTGCGCTGATATATTTGGAAAATCGCTCATATAATTTCATTTACCACAAAACATAAAATCACAGGACATCTGCCTCTTATAAAGGAATATATATTCAAAAGGAGGCGG